>JAHPYY010000206.1 GCA_019058515.1 Promethearchaeota archaeon | reverse complement strand
CTTTAGCCCTACATTAGCATGGGAAGGCGATAATGTGCCACAACCCCTTCAAGAGTTCCCCGAAAAGTATAGCGGATTATTTACTAAAGAAGATCTCGCCTTGATTTCGGCGTTTCATAATATGGGGTTGGATTCGCGTATTACCGACGCGAAAAGGATGATGCTCTGGTATATTTGGCAAAAAAACCTAAAGACCGTTTTCCAGAAAGGGTTAAATATACCAAGTACACCAAAACTGCATGATCTGACAGGCTTACAAAATCTTAATGATGTTGGTGCATATCAAAACGCTATAGTCGACCTTAGTTCATTCGCCCCTAATGATTAGCTATATTTTTTAACAATTCTAAGAAATCGCAAATTTTTTCATTCTTTCCTTTACATTTGAAGCTGACTATTAAACAAGAATGTCAATTTCAATCGATTTCACAAATAGTATTAAATATTTTGTCGGAAATTTATATAATTACAACATATAATTTACGAAAAAAGTGTAATAAGAATGACAGAATTAAATATGTCTAATCCATATGCTTCAAGATTTTGGAAGAAGAATTGGGATTCAGGATTGGAGGACCTCGACCCGAAAGAGTTTGAAACTACGTATCCAGCAATGGTAAGAGAAACATTTGATAAGTTCCCTGATGTCATGGCTCTTGCGTACCAAGGGATAGAAATATCGTTTCATGACTTGGATAAGCGTTCTAACCAATTTGCAAATATGTTAATTGAGAGTGGCTTTAAAAAAGGAGACGTAGTCGGAATTAATTTAGCAAACATACCTGAATACGTTTATTCCGTAGTTGGGACGCTCAAAGCAGGGTGTATCGTGTCGGGAGTTAGCCCTTTACTTTCTGATGTTCAAATGCATTATCAATTAGACGATTTAGGAAAAGGAGGAAAAAATGTAGCGTTAGTTACGCTTGATGCGATATTTGAACACAGATTAACCAAAATCGCTAGCAAATTACCTCAACTAAAATTGGTGGTAGCAACCAGCGTACTCGGTTCGTTCTCGAAGGAAGACCAAGAAAAAATCAAGGCGGTGCAAGAAATCCCTTCTGGGACGGTTACTCCACTTGAAGGAAAAACCGTTTATGATTTTCACGACGATGTGCTTACTAAATTTCCCGATACTCTGCCTGAAGTAGATCTTACCCCCGATGATATAGGTTGGATTCAATACACAGGTGGTACCACCGGTCCTCCGAAGGGAGCGATGTTAAGCCATCGTAACTGCGTGTCAAATATTAAAGCCATAAATGCTTGGCTACAATGGGAACAAGGCGAAGGAATGCTATGTTCTGGATTCCCTATGTTCCATATTGCGGGGTTAACGGTATGCGAAAGCGCGGTATTTCTTGGGTGGGGACAAATTTTAATTGCGAATCCTCGAGACGCTCTTCACATTTGTAACCAAATTAAAAAATATAAACCAACGATTTTAGTAAATGTTCCCTCTTTGTACCAGATCTTAATCAATTTTAGAAAGTTCAAGAGGTTAGACCACTCGAGTCTACGGATGTGTATTTCTGCGGCTTCTCCGTTTCCTAAAGAGTCTCAGGAAGCATTAGAGAGCATTGTAGGTCAGGGAAAACTATTAGAGCTCTATGGTATGACTGAAATGTCTCCAGTAGCGACGATGAACCCTTCCATAGGAAAGAAAAAGCTTGGAAAAGTAGGGATGCCGATTCAAAATGTCGAACTGAAGATCGTGGATCCCGAGACTAACAAACCGGTTCCGCTAGGAGAGCCAGGTGAAATTTGCGCTAGAGGACCATTAGTCATGCAAGGGTATTACAATAAACCAGAAGAAACGAAGAAAGCAATAGATACAGATGGATTCATGCATTCGGGAGATGTGGGTTTTATGGACGAGGATGGTTATGTAAAGATTGTCGATCGAACTAAGGACATGATAATCGTGGGAGGTTTTAAAGTATTTTCAGCTAAAGTAGAGGATGTCCTATCTACCCATCCCGCTATTGGCATGATTGCGTTAATTGGAGAACCAAATCCCGATAGACCCGGTTCGGAAATCGTTAATGCCTACGTTCAACTCGATCCAGAATATAGTTACGATGGTAATGAAGGAGCACTTAAAGAGAATATAATAAGTTTCGCTAAAGAACAATGTGCTCCCTACGAGGTTCCTAAAAAAATTATTCTTCTTACCGAGCTCCCTTTAACGAGCGTGGGAAAGATCGACAAAAAAAATTTACGATCTGAATAAGTTCGCTTAGATACTAAAAATACTCTTATTTTTTTTATTTTAGAACGGTTTACCTATAAACTCAATTTTTGGCAGTTCGAGGAGCTCTTTAGGGAGTGTTCTCAAGGGATTGTTGACCAGATAGATATCCCTCAAATTTATTAACTTCTCTATACTCGATGGGATTTTATTTATTTCATTTTTCCCTAACCCCAAAGATACTAATTTTGTTAGCTCGCACAGCTCAATAGGGAAAATAATTAAACGATTATCTGCCATATCGAAATATTCTAGGTTTTTTAGCCCAACGATTTCTTTTGGAAGATTGACTAATTTATTTCGGGATAGATCTAATCTCACCAAGTTTCTAAGCTTCCCGATAGTTTTTGGTAAAGTCTCGAGCTGGCTATCGCAAAGGTCTAGATATTCAAGGTTTTGGAGATCACCGATCCATTCGGGTACGTCTTTATCTAAAAATCCGCGTAATATTAATGTTTTTAGTGATTTAAGCAATTTTATCTGCGGAGGGAACCTATGTTGTTCTTTTCCATCTAATCTGAGGGCGATAATTTTGTCGTCGGATAATTGAAAGCCCTTTCCTGCAAGTTTTACATTACCCACAATGTCGATTCGGTCTGATATAAAACGTTCCATTTCTATAATTATCGAACTTTCGTTCTTTAAAATAAACGCTCTTTCCTCGGGGGTTAAGTCGTTTAGAAAACCTTCCTCTATTAGATAGGTTCGAACGGTCTTGTTACCTTCCATATAGCGATTAACGATTTCTTCTGCGAATATTTTTTTCGCTTGACTATCTCCTAGTTCCTTGAGCCTTTTTAAGAGAGGAAACGCCATATTCGCGTGAAGGAAATGGGAATCATAATCGCACTCTGCCCATCCTTGTATATTCGAGCAATGACCCCAGAATTCCACCTCGGGAGAGATGATTTCGCTCATGGCTTTGGTACCCTCGAGCAATGTATCCAATTTTTCAACAGCATCGTCGATAGAAGTTAAGTCGTTATTATTGAGCATATTTTTCCCCTTTCCGACTAATAGTAGAAACTTACATTGCCTAAACAATTCGTTACCCACATAAATATTAGTGATTCCATCCTCCAGTCTAAGAGTGATATTCTTGTTTACCCTAAATTCCATATTGTCTAGTTATTTTACGCAGAGTTCAGTTATATTATAATTTCTTATTAAAAACATTTATTGTTCGTTATTTAAATTTTCTCAGCTTTTCGGTTTATAGAATTTCTAAAAGCTTTTCGCCATAATATAAACCCTCGTCCAAAAAGCTTTTAATCTCGTCGTCGTGGTAATATCCGTAGTTCTCGACAAATGAACCAAGGTGCGTTAAAAACTCTTTTCGAAAAGTAGTTGTAGAAAACATTTCGTTGAATATATTTTTAATTGCATTTAACCCAACCTTTTCTTCCAAAACCCTCAATGTTTTTAATATGGAGCAACCTAAGTAGACTGTTTCGAACTGAAATTCGTCGTCGTACGCGTCCAGCTCACACCGTTCTTGGGAAGTTATTGTCTCGTATTTGCCGAAGTTCGATCCCATCGTAAGCTTTATCAGAGTCCTCGTTAGTTTTTTGAAAAATAACGCGCTTTCCCTCGAAAAATTGGCGCTTTGACTAAGCATGCCTTCTATTACAAAACCTTCGATTTTGTCTAGCGGAACGTACGACTCGTCTCCGCGTATCCAAGGTTGGAGGTATCTCAAGTCGTGAAAGGTATTGAGGTATTTAGCGACTTTAGCTTCTCCTATGTATTTTGGTAATTCCTGAATAACAACGTCTATATTCGAGTCAAAATTATTTTCGTCTGTAAGGTCTATTCTATTCAAGCTCTTAAACAAGTAGGTTTTAAGGTTAGCTAGGAGTTTTTCGTTAGGTACCTCGTCTAATTTTGCTAACACCTCTTTATCAATCTTATAATAGTCGCTAGTAAGGTACCCACTACGATCTACATGTTTTTCGAGAAGATGTTCCTTGAAGAATAGCTCTAGATTCTTTGGATCGTTTCTTTTTAACTCTGTTATAAGATGGTCAGTAACCTTTTTATCGCCAAATTTCCGTTCTAGGAGAGGTAGAGCCGATTGAAAGTTCCTTTTTACCCATAAAGAAAGTTCCGAGCAGATCTGATCAAACTCTTGGCGAACGGGGTTTGGTATGGAATTGCTCCATAAGTAGTTATATTCGCCATCGTTCTGATTTAGTTCTAGCATCCCGAGAGAGCGTAGCCAGTTTCCGTCTATTTTATCGAGTTTCGGATTCACATCTATGTATAAGATCCATTCGTAGTCGTAGTTAAATTTAGACCGATCTTCTCGCACTTGAAATCCCGCTAGTTTTAAAGGCGAGGGTGGTGTCCACCTCTCCGATTTTTTTTCTTTAAACCACTCAACGACAAGTAACTTAACGAGAAAATCCTCTTTAACTTTATAATCAAGCTTGGTTTCTAATACGCGAAACCTTTCTTTTGACCAATCAATACCTTGTAGATCGCGTATCGGAACGGTGTTTGCTTTAAATTTTTCGGAAGAAGAATTATTATTCATCTCAAAGAAACCAAATTTGTCTTGGTTATAATAATATTGACAGCTAGCTATAAATACCTAATCTTTTGTTGCTCGGGTTAAGAAAAATTTCGCCCCTCTCCATTTTATCCGGTTTTCGGACCACTTACGCCTTATCGCATTAAAGTGTAACACAAAACTACCTCGAAGCTCAAGGGTACTTGCGCTACTTGAAGTACAGCGAGCTAGAAACCTTGTACCAAGCCACGAAATCGGAAGTAGTAAAAGCGGAGATGGACAGAAAGCGCGACCCCGAAACTTTTCGACAAGAAACCGTTGCCAAGCTTCGAGAGTTAATCGCTAACGGTGAAACTAATGTAGACCACTATGAGTTTTGCGAGCTGTTGGAAGACTTTCGAGAGTTCTCCGAAGAACAGTTAAACCCCGTGCGAGAGGAACTGAATAGCGTTCGAAATTCGTGCCAGAAGTGTTGCGAAAACGGGAACCATAAGTGTAGCACTTTCGATTTTTTAAATTCCCTACTTAACATTTCTCAACCCAAATCATAGTTTTTTTATTTTTGCCGAGAGTTCGTGAGGCTCGGTCACACCAACATCAACTTTTACTCGTTTTGCGTGTTGCTCGAAGACTTTCGCGAGTTTTCCGAAGAGGAGTTAGAGCCCGTGAGAGAAGAGCTTAAGCAGATTCACGAATCGTGCAAAAAATGTTGCGCAGAAAACAAGTCCACGTGCCCTTCCCTCGACTTCCTCAACACTATTTTTTAGTTTCTTCCATCTTTCAATTTCTTCTTCTATTTATGTGAATTTTAGTAGGATTAAGTTAGAGGAAAAAAAAAGTTTAAATTTTATATGGATTAGCGTTCTCTCAGTACCTTTTTATCCACTTTTCCCACGCTCGTTAAGGGAATTATTTCCATAACATGAATAGCCTTAGGAACTTCGTAAGGAGAACAATTTTCCTTTGCAAAATTTATTATGCTTTCTTTAAGCGCGTCTTCGTTGCCGTCGTAGCTGTAATCCGGATCGAGTTGAATGTAGGCGTTAACAATTTCCGAGCCTGGGCGATCGGGATTAGGTCGCCCAATTAGGGCAATTATGCCGATAGCAGGGTGTTGAGTCAAGACATCTTCGACTTTAGAAGAAAAAACTTTAAATCCTCCCACAATAATCATGTCTTTGGTTCTATCCACGATTTTTAAAAAGCCATCTTCGTCCATAAAACCCACATCTCCCGAATGCATATATCCGTCTGCATCTATTGCTTTCTTCGTTTCGTCTGGTTTATTGTAATACCCCTGCATAACTAATGGGCCTTTAGCGCAAATTTCACCTGGTTCTCCTAACGGAACTGGTTCGTTAGTTTCGGGATCCACGATCTTCAGTTCGATGTTTTGAATCGGCATCCCAACTTTGCCTAGTTTTTTCTTACCTAATGAAGGATTCATAGTTGCAACAGGGGATAATTCAGTCATACCATATAGTTCTAATAACTTATCTTCTCCAATAATACTTTCAAGCTCAACTTGAGATTCTTTTGGAAACGGAGAAGCCGCTGATATGCAAGTACCTAATTTTGAGTGATCTAATTCCTTAAACTTGGGATTCTTAATTAAAAGCTGGAACAAGGATGGAACATTTACTAAATTCGTCGGTTTATATTTCTCCATTAATTTAACTATGTGATCGGTATCTCTTGGGTTAGGAATAAGCAATTGAGGCCAGCCCGCGTATACGGCGCTCTCGCATACTGTTAATCCCGCTATATGAAACATTGGAAAACCAGAGCACATAACTCCTTTTCCAAGTTCCCATTGAAGCCAAGCAATTATGCTTAACATATTTGAAACGCAGTTTCGATGGCTCAACATTGCTCCTTTTGGCGGTCCCGTTGTTCCTCCAGTGTATTGTATCCAACCAATATCGTCCGGAGTTAAACCTACATCGACTGGAGTTTTTGAAGCTACGTTTAAAATGTCTTTATGGAAATCGATTACCGTTTTACCTGAAAGAGGAGTGACTTTTCCCTTTGGTACTTTCCCTAGCGCTTTTCCTAGTACCTGTTTAATTTTGGGAAGAAAACTCGCTACATTAGTAGTGATGACAAGTCTTAATTGAGGGATTTTACTCGCTATTTTCGTAATATGGCCTGCGAAAATTGCATCTAAAGTAAGTAAAGCCACACTCTTTCCTCCAGAACCTAAATCATTTAACTGATACTGAATTTGCATTGCAGAAAGTAGAGGAGAGACTCCAGAGACTATACACCCCGCTTTTAAGGTGCCAACTACACCTATTAAATATTGTGGGGAATTAGGTAGGTTAATCCCTACTACATCTCCTTTTTTAAAGCCATTTGCAATTAAAGTATTTGCAAATTGGTTTGAGTATTCGTCTAACTGCTTGAAAGTAATTTCTATTCCAAGATATTCTAAAGCCATTTTATCCGCGTAGGTCTTAAAGG
>JAHPYY010000205.1 GCA_019058515.1 Promethearchaeota archaeon | reverse complement strand
TTCAAAAACATCAACCTTTTCTGCAAGGTGGTGTGGACCACTAATAATAATTATATATTGAATATTAAATGACTGCATCATTTTGATTAGAAAAATTTCCTTAATTTCACCCTCATAATTATAAAATGTACAATTGATTTCAGGGTATAGATATGGTTTTGCTAGTAGGTAATGCCCCCTATGAAAGAAGAGAACCGTTGAGTTTGTTTCTACATTCTCTTTTATGAAATTATATATTCCAAACCTGTAAGGATCGATTTTTTCGTATTTTTCATCCACAGATAAATAAGCCATGTTGAAATCTATTGGATGATTAGCTAAAAAAATAAAAAGGAACAGTAAAATACCAGCTAAAAGTAACCAACTTAATTTTAATTGTTTTTTCATTTGATGTTATTGTTCAAAAACTCTAATAAACATTTCGAATTATCTAAATATTAATTCAATCCTAAATGTTAAGAGCATATTATAGAAATAAGCTAGAGCTGAAGGTAGAAATTGAATGGAGGAATTAATAAAAAATAGCATAGATGAAACGATAAGAGTAATAGAAAAAACTAAATCAATTGCTCCTGTCGTATTAAGAATTGCTAAAGTCATAATTCATGCGTACAATAACAAAAATAAAGTAGTATTATTCGGAAATGGAGGGAGTGCGGCAGATGCTCAACATATTGCAGCAGAGTTTGTTGGTAAATTTTACATGAACCGAGAATCTTTACCCGCTTTAGCGTTTCACACGAATACTTCGGTTTTAACCGCGACTGCTAACGATTTTGGGTACGACAAGGTATTTGAGAGACAAGTAAGTTCCTTAGTTAATGAAGGAGATGTCGTTATAGGTTTGAGTACATCAGGAAACTCCCCTAATGTAGTTAAAGGGTTATTAAAGGCAAAAGAAAAAGGAGCAATTACAATTGGGTTTACTGGGGAAAGGGAAAATGAAATTGAAAAAATAGCAGATTATTGCTTAAAAATACCTTCTTCAGACACCCCTCGGATCCAAGAAGGACATATAACAGTTGGTCACATTATTTGTTACCTTGTTGAAAACGAAATTTTTAACCAATAATTAGTAATATGAAAAAAGTTGCTGTTTCTGTCCATGCAAATAAAGAGTTTTCTCCAAAACTAATTAGAGGGTTAGAGAATCTAGATTTCATCCATGTTGATGTTATGGATGGAAAATTTGTCGAAACTAAAAATATTAATTTGGATGTATTTAAAACCATCAATACAAATTTCGATCTCCCAATTTTAGCTCATTTTATGGTTGTAGATCCATTTGAATATTTGGATTATAACTTACCATATATCGATATATTTACATTTCATCTCGAAATTGATAAAAACATCAAAGAGATTATTGATGCTTTAAAAGACAAAAATATAGGATGTGGGATTGCCATTAATCCAAATACGGAGATTAAAGAAATTCTGCCTTATATAAAAGAGCTTGACTTAATATTAGTAATGTCGGTTTATCCTGGTTGGTCTGGTCAAAAATTTTTACCTGAAATCGTGGAGAAGGTAAATAAGTTGGCGAGTTATAAAAAAATGTACGATTTCCTAATTGAGGTAGATGGAGGAATTAATGTAGAAAACGCGAAATTATTGAAGAAAGCAGATATTTTAAGTAGTTCCAGTACAATTTTAAAATCTAGAACCCCTAATGAAATTATTAATCAATTAAAGTATTCTGATCGTCTCTATTAAGTAAAAAATTCTCCCATCCGATATTTTTGTTAATGAGCGAACCTTAATTGCTATGAACCCAGATAATATTATTAAATAATTTTTAGGAGCAGGTAAGTGATTTCATAAGAAACAAGATTTAAATAAGAAATAATTAAATCATTTAAGGATATATTTTTAATTGATATTTGTTACACAGGTAAAAACAATGAAATTTTTTGTATACACTGTCAATCTGGTTCAGATTAAAGAAATACTAGACATATCATCGAATCTGCTCAGTTAGGAGCTTATATAGCTACGATTCCCTTTTCTGTCCTCGATAAAATGTTTAAGCATCCGAATACCGACTCTGGGCTAAAGTACTTTTTAAATGACTGGAAAAAATTGAAAAAAAACTTCAAAAATAGTTGGTTTTTATGAGTTTATCGGAAGTCCCTCAAAAATGGCAAGGAAAAAAAGTTTTAGTTATAGGTGAAGCGTTATTAGATAAATACATTATTGGATTTGCTGATCGTATATCTCCTGACGCACCTGTCCCAAATGTGAAAATTGAGAAAAGTATGTTATATTTAGGCGGAATCGGATTGGTGGTAAAATTTATTAAATCTTTAGGAGGTATTCCTGAACTCTGTACCGTGATAGGTGACGATTTTGAAGGAAAAGTCTTTTTCGAGGATGTTAAGAAACTAAAAATCGACACATCAGGGATAGTTGTAGACGAGATGATAAGTACACCTCAAATAACGCGAATTAAAGCGTTAAACCAACACTTGTTAAGATTGGAAACAGATTACTCAAAAGAATTTTCTAGCGATACACATTCAACTCTTATAAAGAATGTCCAAAGGAAATTACAAGGCATAGACTCCATTGTAATTTTAGATTACGGGATTGGATCTTTGTTCACCGATAATTTTTTATTCACGCTTCTTCAAACGTTAAAAGAGAATTCCTCAAGTCCTATATTAGCTCGACCGAATTTCACTAATTATCATATCTATGAAAACATAGATCTAATAAAAATGAACTTACAAAAAGCTTTAAATTGCCTTTCAATAGAGTGTTTCAACGATACTAGTGCGATAATTACTGGAAAGAAGGTTATAAATACTACTCAAAGTAAAGCTGCATTCTTTAACTTAGTAGATTCCACCTCATATTTATTTCGTCAAGATTCAGAACAAGCTGACAGAATAAAGCCCGTATTAAAAACTCCGGTAAGAAGTTATGTTGCTGTGGGAAGTACTGTTATGGCCATTTTTGGCTTAGCTTATGCGATACAATTGAGTCCTGTAGAATCTGCGAAACTAGCATCGTATGGATCTGCTTTAACAGCCTCACTACCTCCAATCGAATTTTATGGCGCAAATAAGTTAAAAGCTTATATAAACTCATTAAAGCTAGAATAACAAAAACACTCAATAAAAATGTCTTCTAATCACTCTTCAATTAAAAATATGAAGAAGGATATCGTTGGTATCAAGAAAATTATTCTAGAAATAATATATAACGCCCAATCTGGTCATCCTGGGGGGTCCTTATCTTGTGCTGAAATCTTGTACCTTCTTTTCAAAAAAATATTAAATTTGAACTTTTCAGAAATTGAAGCGGAATCAAATGATATTTTCATACTAAGTAAGGGACACGCAGCTCCCGCGTTATATGCCACTCTTGCTTATCTCGGATACATAGACAACGATTTAAGCGGATTTAGACAATCCGGATCAATTCTCCAGGGTCATCCCGTAAAGAATAGGTCTCTTGGAATAATGGTTAGTACTGGCTCGCTAGGTATGGGACTCCCAATTGGTGTGGGTTGTGCATTGTCAGCTAAACTGGAAAAAAATAATGAAAAATATATTTATGTTTTATTAGGTGATGGAGAACTAGACGAAGGATCAAATTGGGAAGCAATAATGTCAGCAAATCATTATAAACTAGATAATTTGATAGCCATAATCGATAGGAATGGCATTCAAATTGATGGTGCCACAGAAGAAGTTATGTCTTTGGAGCCTCTAGGTGATAAGTTTCGCTCTTTCGGTTGGCAAGTTATTGAAGTTGATGGGACTAATCTTACCAATATTCTTGATGCATTTCAAAAAGCGAAAAATATTATTAGGAAACCAAAAGTCATAATTTCTTATTTAGTTAAAGGATCTGATGTTTCCTTTATGGAACATACTAAAAAATTTCATGGTAGAGCTCCAAACTCAAGTGAGTATAAAAAAGCTTTAGCTGAACTTGATTCAATTAGTAAATCTTTACAAGAAAATTGAAGTATGAATCTTTGGACAATGAGAGAGCATTTTGGAGAATTACTCGTAAAGTTTAGTAATGAATACCCAAATATGGTAGTGCTTGATGCAGATGTGTCTTTATCTACCCGAACATTTAAATTTCGGGAGAAATTTCCGAACAGATTCTTTAACATGGGTATAGCGGAACA
>JAHPYY010000204.1 GCA_019058515.1 Promethearchaeota archaeon | reverse complement strand
TTCCCTGTACTTCAACTTACCGACAATATACTTTCGACATCGTTTAGTAACCCAAATCCTACGGTTCATCCCGCTCCTACATTGATGAACATAGGTAGAATTCAATATGTCAAGGGTGAATTTTACCTATACAGGGAAGGTATCACGGAAGCTACCGCCAGAATAATTAAGAAAGTCTACGACGAAACTTTAGCGATTGCGAAGAGCATTGGCTTTAGCATGAGGGAATTCGAAGACGAAGAGTTTATGAATCCTTGTAGCATTATGTGCGTCGATTTTTGGGCTCCTTTTGACAAGGGAGGAATTGTTGCTAACATGCGTGGGCCGTCTAGCATATACAATCGATACATTACCGAAGATCTACCTTACGGTTTAGTCCAGCGTTCGCAACTAGGAGATTTAGCTGAAATTCCTACACCAGTAATAGACGCGATAATTAACCTAGGTTCTGCAACTTGCGATACGGATTTCTGGGTTGGAAGAACCATAGAAGATCTAGGAATTGCCAGAAAGAATATAACTGAAATTATACAGTACCTAAAAAGAGGGATCTAAAATGATATTTTTCTCTTTTTTGTGGCACATATATCAACCCCCTGTCCAAATTCCATCGGTTATGAAACAAATCGTGAATGAATCTTATAGACCCCTCGTTAATGCCCTTCGAGAAAATCCTCAAGCGAAAGTAAGCATCAATATTAATGGAACATTGGTAGAACAATTAAACGATTACGGCTTCACTGATATAATAGAAGGACTTACGACTCTAGCTGCGCGTGGGCAAATTGAATTTACAGGATCCGGAAAATTCCATCCACTTCTCCCACTTATCCCCGAACCCGAAATTAAGCGTCAAATTCAGTTAAACGACGAAACTAATAAACACTTTTTTGGAAGAGTCTATCAACCAAGAGGGTTTTTTCCTCCAGAAATGGCAGTTTCGGAGGAAGTCTTCACAGTTGTGAAGAAGATGGGATTTGATTGGATTATAAACAGTGGCATTGCTAATATATTACAAGAGTTTCCTACAACCTTCATTTCTCAACACAAAAACGGGTTAAAATTGGTATTTCGAGATGACTACATTTCTATCGATTGTGCGTTCGATAAGCTAAACAATGTCGAAGCTTTTATCAATAGACTGAAGTATAAAAACGCAAATCACGATTACTATGTAGTGTTAGCTATGGATGGGGAAACTTTCGGTCATCACGTGAAACACGCAATTAAAGATTTTCTCATTCCATTGTTTAAAGCCTTACCTAATCGAAACGACATTCAAATTGCTACCGTGTCAGAGATCGTGGATAAATTTCCTAAAGGCAATAAGCAAACTCCGCGAGCCTCAAGTTGGTCTACAATGCCTTACGATTTAGCTCACGATGTTCCTTTTCCCTTGTGGTTTGATCCCAAAAACCAGGTACATATCGAACAGCACCGATTTTTTATGTACGCTTTAACCCTAATCCATCTTGCAAATAAATACAGAGAAGGGATGAATACTAATCAAAAGAGGGTTTTTGATACGGCACGAAACTTGCTGGATCGTGGCATACATTCTTGTCAACAGTGGTGGGCTTCTCGTAAGCCTTATTATTCTCCCGAAATGATTATTCGCGGACTTTCAGAAATACTGATGGCTTCGGTGGACGCAAAACGCTCAATTCCGGATAAAGTACCTGATATTCGAGAAGCTATGGAGCTTATAATGGAAGATATGCTAAAAGCTCACAATAAAATTATTTTATCGCTTACATGAAGTTATAAAAAATAAGTAGAAAAAAGAAGCATATTTTTTTTAAATTAATGTGAAAATCCTTTAGCGAATGTAGATAGTAATTCTCTCTTTTAACCCATATATTATTTGTAATCATCAATGTTGAGAGCTTTTTTCGAAAAATTCCTTGAATTTTTTTGCATTTACAACGTATCTTTTAGATGCTTCTTTCCCAGCTAACGGTTCGTTTTCAGATAGCTGCCTTTTGATTTTAGCAGGTATACCGATTGCAAATGTGAATGGAGGAATTTCATTATTCACTACTAATGCCCCTGCGCCTAGTATTGAGCCCTTGCCTATCTTTGAATTGTGCAATACATTAGTACCAACTCCAACCAAGCTACCTTCTTCAATAACACAAGGACCGTGAATCATTGCGTGGTGACCTATGGTGCAGATATTTTCAATTATTACCGAAGTTCCTTCTTCGTTGTGCATAGTTACCATCTCTTGAACGCATACATTTTTACCGATTTTGATAAAACCCACATCTCCCCGTAAAACGCTCCCAAACCACACACTACTATGTTCTTGGATAACTACATTACCAATAATCACTGCGGTAGGTGCTACAAACACGCTTTCGTGAATTTGAGGTACTTTTCCCGTTCTTGGACTAGGTATTATAAGCGGTATTGTTATCACTCTCTTAAGCTCTATTACAACAAAAAATTAGCATTGAGATGTTTTTAATTTTACTCAAGCAAGTTCTAAACTCGTTTAACGTTTTGATCTCATAGTTATTTATATTTTAAATCTATTCCCGACAAACATCCATGTTATGTTTTTTTATATTTTCTAAACATTGGATTTAAATACGTAATAAATTGTTGATGTTTCGATCTAATTTAATAAAAATTAATTCTCTCTAACACAAAAATTAAAAAAAAGTGATTTCATGTATAAAAAAATTTTAATTGGTATCGATGGTTCTGATGACGCACATAAAGCTCTTAAAAAGGTAATGGATTTTTATAAAGATTGGAAAAGTGAAATAGTAGCATTCCATTCTATCGAACACCATATGGCTCCAATATCGTTTCCAATTTATGGTTCTAGCTATTCACTATTACAGGAATCGTATTCAACGATTCGTTCTGAATACAGAACGGCAGGGGAGCGTATGATGGAAGAAACAAAGAAAATCTTTAAAGAAGCAGAAATACCAATTAAAACTCGCCTAATTGAAGACAGTAAACCAGAACATTATGCTGTCGATACAGCAAAGGATGAAAGTTTTGATCTAATCGTCTTAGGAAGTAAAGGGCATCACTCAAAAATGGGAATGATACTAGGTACAGTAGCTACACACGTCGTAAATAACGCCTCTTGTGACGTTTTAATAGTTCGTTAACTTTGATCATGTTAACTAAACTTAGATAGCATAATGAACGACACATGGGTAAAGTGTAGTAAGGTGATGTGAAGATGTATTACGATTTTGATAATAGATTTTTTTTTTTAGAAGAAGTTTCTGATAATAAGTTATATAAACGTGCTTATCTTTACATAATATTTTTGACAAGCTCTCTTCTTATCATTATCTTTGCAATATTGCTCGTTAATAGTGAAATAAAATTATTCTTAATTGCTTTTTCATGTGTCATTTTCCCCGTAATATTATTTATTATGGTATGGGATTTATACTGGTTAAAAAGCGAAATTAAGAGAGAGTCAAATAATTCCCCCGAAGCTAAAACGGACACAAACAAAAATGAACTTCAAGATCCTATGCATTATATATTATATAGGAAGATATTTCTTGTTTCTATTTTCATTTTGTCAGTTATTGCAATTTTGACTTGGATATGGAATGTTTTTATAATTAAAGAAAATCTGGACATTATAAACATTTATTTCGTACTATATTGGATAGTAATTCTGACGACTTCTTTTTACGTTAATCTTTGGTTAGTAAGTAAAAAAGACCAATACGCAAGTGGGATACAAATAAAAGTAAAAAGCAAAATGGTAGAAAAAGAGTTTCTAAGAGAAATAAAATGGATTAGTGAAGAACTCAATATGCTTAAGAATCTCAATAACGAGGACATAACTAAAATAAAAAAATATTCTTTTTTAATAGAAAAAGAATATTCTGATTTATTAAAAGAAGATTTTTACGAAATAAAAATTTTAGAGGCATTAGAGATCCTTAAAACAGAGTTTTATAGAAAATTGAAGTCAATTCTTAGAACAAGAATCTCAAAAAATGAATCTGAAATCGATATTTATACATTGCCATCTAACAAAAAAAATAGTCTTATTAATTATAATAAAAATCATAAAAATTGAAAAAATTCAAATTTTTTCACAATCGTATATGAGGTGAATAAAAATGTCAATGAATTATACACAATATGGCGCTGGTGGAAGCACATTGCGCGGAATCGGCAATTTTCTCTTTTATATAGGAATTTTAGCTGTATTGGGCTTTATTATTGCAATCTTTTTTATAGGATTTTCGATTATTATGATTCCTATATTTATTGTATTAGGCCTTCTAATACTACTTGGGTTCTATCTTATGGGACTTTATATAATTCCAGAGTGGATACGAGTTCCAGCATTATTATTAGGAAGATACAAAAAAATACGAGGTCCTGGAATTCTATGGTTAACTCCTTTTGTTTATAAAATCCCAGTTTATTTAGATATGCGTATGATAACGACTACTTTCTCAGCCGAACAAACATTAACAAAAGATAATGTACCTGTCAATGTCGACGCTGTGTTATTTTGGAAAGTTGTAGATCCTTTTAAAGCGGCTATTCGCGTCCAAGATTACAAAACTGCAATCT
>JAHPYY010000203.1 GCA_019058515.1 Promethearchaeota archaeon | reverse complement strand
ATGTGCACTAGTGTATGCAAATATGAGGCAATTACTATTGATTAGTGATAATTTATAGGTTTTTAACTAGTAAAAGCTCAACCCCGAAACCTTTCACTAAAAGATCATTACCAAACTTCATCGGGAATGTTTTTTTATTTTATATTTGATAATATTAAATATTCAACAAGTATATTTTATTAAATAAAGTAGGAATTAAATCTAACTTGAATTTTTGACTCAAATTTACAAAGTGTTCTCTTTTTTGGTATCTAGCCATCATGATATCGACAATTATTGCCCCAACGATGCTTGTTTTAATTATAATTTTAATAATTATTGGAAAAATGAACCGTTTGATGGCAGCTTTTATAGGAGCTATTGTTGTAGCGTTTTTCTTACTTTATGTCGATAAAGTTGATATGACAATTGTAATAGGTTTTATTTTTGGTGTAGATAATTCTAATTTTCATACAATTTTATTTATTTTTGGTATGATGATAATACTTTCTATTTGTAAATTAAATGGAGTATTTAACTATATTGCATTTAGATTAGTGCAATTTTCGAAAGGAAAGAGTCGTTCTATCCTTATATTTTTGTGTGGTTTTACATTTATATTTTCTTCTTTCTCAATGAATATCTTATGTATCTTTATAGTAGTTCCACTTACGATTACAATTTGTAAAATGTTAAGAATTAATCCCATTCCATTTATTCTTTCAGAGGGAATGGTTGTAAATACCGGAGGGCTTTTGTTTGTTATAAGTTCAATTCCTAATATATTGATAAGCAATTCAATAAATTGGACCTTTCTAGAGTATTTTCAAGATGTTGGTTTTTTTTCTTTATATCTGTTTTTCATCAGTTTAATCTTTTTAATTAGGTATAACGAAAAAAAGCTCGAAACACCTGAAACTAACTATATAAAACGGTTGTTAGATTACGATCCTTGGATGTTTGTAGAATCTAAAAGTAAATTTTATAAATCTTTTGCGATGCTTATCATCACTATTACTTCTGTAATAGTTTTACCCCTATTTAGTACTATATCAATCGATTTTCTTTCTTTAACAGGAGGAATAATTACGATCCTTCTAGTTTTAAATAAGAAATTTGAATTAGTGTGGAAGGATTTAGATCTTGAATTAATCTTCTATCTATTTTGTATTTTATTTGTATCTGAAGCCATAGAATACACAGGAATATTAAATATTGTCGCATATGGAATCAATTATATTACTGGGGGCAAAATTATTGGTACTACTTTAGTTCTTTTATGGATGTCAGGAATACTTAGTTCTGTCATACATAATGCTCCTATTACGAAAATTTTCATACCGATTGTTAATGATATCTCCACTATGGAAACTCAACATACTTTATTTTCAGCAGTATCCATTGGGGCAACATTGGGAGAAAATTTGTCAACTGTGGGAGATAATTTAGTATTGGTTCTAATGGTTAGATCCTATGGATATGAGTTGAAATTTTCTACTTTTATGAAATTAGGAGTCATAATTACATTGATCGACTTAATCTCTTCGAGTGTATATTTAGTTGTAAAAGCTTATATTCCAATTTTACTAATAGGAATTATTATACTTGCAGGAATAGTTTTTCTTTTGTATTTTTATCCTAAAATAATAAATTTTCTCAGAGATAACTTTAAGTTTTTAGATAAAATTAATTTAAAGCAAAAAAATACAGTACGAAAAGGTTCAAAGACTTCTTGAAATTTAGGTCGGAGATTTAAAAGAGATTGATAGCAATGATAAGTTAGGTTTTTTGCGAGCGTTTCGTAAATTCGATTGTCTCCGGGGTGTAGCTATCGAAAAGTCTGGTGAATTCTTCGAAAATGAAATATACGACGAAATTGTTAAATTTAAATTACTTTTCGCTCCCTATTATCGCAAAAAAAAGGGTTAATTGAGAATAGTTTAAATCTCCCTTAATTTCTTTATCAAAACAAATTTATATTTTATAAGGTTTTTACTAGTAAAAATACACGAGAAGTGAAAAAATGATTTCCGATAGACTAAAACTTGACGATATTGATCGAAAAATAATTACTATTGTGCAAGAAAACCCGTCAAAAACTCACACCGAAATTGCTAAAGAAATAGATCGCTCTCAACCTACGGTAGGTATGCGAATTAAGAAGCTGGAGCGCGAGGGTATCTTGCAATTTCAACCAGGGATAAATTTTAAGAAAGTAGACTTGTACTTAGCGACTGTTGAAATTAGTGCGAAAAATCCTGAAGAAATAATGTGCATGGCACAATATTGCCCTTTTATGCTTAACGCATTCCGCCTAAGTGGTGAGCATAACATCTGCATACTATTAGCGAGCTCAAAACTCGACAAACTTGACAAAATCGTTAATTATCACTTTCGCAATAAGGACGACGTAAGTTCGGTTTCGATGGAAGTTGTCGTGGACATTGCTAAAGACTTCATTTTGCCGATTGACTTTGATTCGGAAGATCACGACCCAACCCTAGAAGATGGTTGTGGAGATATGTGTAAGTTCCAAAAAGCAAAAAGAGAAGGAAAAGTTTAATAAGATTGGCCTTTTAACCTAAAGCTTGTATAGTAGTCTTTAGTCTCATAACTTCTTATTAGTGAAATTAATTTTCCTTCGTAGGAATTTTACATCCTATAAGATTTTAAGATGGTTTTAATTCAAGTAATCGTTTGTATTTCTTGCTTTAACTTTAGCTATATATTTATCAATCTTTTTTTCCAATTCTGGGTCTAGAATTTTTGAAACATGGTTTTTTAAGATCTCCTGGATTTTGTGTTGAGCTTTAAAAATAATATCGTGGCTTCCCTTCTTAATCCAGGTTTTTCTTGAACTTCTTTCGCTTAAGTTTGGAATGAATAATTCTTTTTTAATATTTTTCGAAGTATGTTTTAATCCAAGAAAGTATAAACTTTCATTCTCTCTGGATACAACAGATTCAATTTCATTTAATGCGATCATGTTTTTATTGACATCAATACCCTTTAACCCTCTAGTTACCATTCCTGCTAACTCGTTATCAACGATTAATAGTTCTAAACTTGAAGCTAAACCACATTCATAGGTACCGGCGCATGTTATATAATTAATTCCTGCATATGCGGCTGCTGAAAGAGTGTTAAACCTTTCAAATCCATTTTGCATATCTAATATATTTGAATTCGTTATTGAACCAGAAGCTCGAGATGGAATATCGTAAAATCTTGCTAATTGAGCACACGCAATTGTGATGAGACTTGTCTCTATCGATCCCCAAGCAACATTTCCAGTTCTGGGATCAATTGGAGTATTAACAGTACCATACAGCACAGGAGTTCCAGGATTTATTAACTGAGTTATTACGATAGAAGACAATACTTCGGCATTAGTCTGGGTTAATAGTCCCGCAAGAGTGACAGGAGCATTCAAACCCCCACTAGCGGAAGGAGCAATAATTAGAGGTTGTTTGTATCGAGCAAAAACTCCCAACCCTCCAAGTAAAACTCTTGGTAAGGTGAGAGGGCTAATAGGGTTAAAGAAACCAATTAATCTTGGATTTTTTATAATCTGTTCCTCTCCCCCAACTATTATAGAAAGTAATTCCATTAAATCCTTTGACATTATCTTCCCTCTACATCCAATACCAAACGGTTTTTGACTATTTTTGAGCCATTCTTTTATTGTCACGCAATGTAAAGTGGAATAGGGAACATCTGTCGGCCAAAGGTCTAAGTGGGAACAAGAGATATGTTCTAATGAATTTACAATTTTTAGAAATTTAATAAAATCAGATAATAACGCATCACGAGGTTTGTTTGGATTATTTTGATCATATAACTTGGTTGGAGCTCCTTGTGTTGAAAAAATAGTGGATTTTGTGTTAATACTTACTTTAAATTTCTCATCCGGACCATGTAAGAAAAAAGAATTTGGTACAGTTTTTAACGAATCAACAATCAGACTTTCAGGGAATTTTACGTAATTATTCTTTGTATCTAATTCAACTCCATTACTTCTAAGAAGTTTGCAAATTTCCTCAGAATCTATATGAACTCCAATGTTCCCTAACAGATCTAAAGTTGATCTGTGAATCATTGATATTTCTTCTTGATCTAAAACCTCTAGCTTATTAAGTCGTATAAAGAATCACCTTTCTAATTGATTTAAGAATATGAATCGTTACTTTTTACGTAAGGAAAGGAAAGAATGGTGTAATCATTCTTTAAACCCAATTATCCTTTGAATAATTAAAACTATTAAGACGATAAAAGCAATCGGAGGGAAAATTACTAGAAACAACCTAAAGATAAATGTTTCAGCGATATGTTCTGCAAATACAAACATAATACCATCAATAAATGTACTAACTAGAGAAATACAGGTAAAAATGAATAGAATATTATTCATTTTGTTGTCGTTTATTTCTTGTAACTTTTCTTTTCCTCTTTTATGTAGGTAGGTAAAAACATCCAATTTATCCATGAAGAACTCTTCCATTTGAGAATTCCTCCAGCTTTCAGATGAAGCTTGATATATGAAATGGGCAAAAGGAGCTAAGTTTTGTAGATAATTTGATTTATTTACTGAGTATAATTCTAATTCCATTCTTAATTTGTTTATCCACCTAACTGATTTTCTTATTCTTCGTTTTTGTATTCCTGTATAAGATGCAAGCTGATTTAATCGTCTATACAAAATCTCATTAAATACTTGAAGCGTCCTCCATTCAATTTCTAAATATCTCAATACTTCTTTTGTATAGCTTAATTCTTGGTCGTTTAATCCCGCCCACAAACTATTTCCCCATCCAATATGAACAAAACTCTCTGAATTTTTAGTAAAATTAATTGCTCCTTCAGGATGACTTACTTCTATCACATTTCTCATGATATCGTTTATAGGTATTTTGTTTTCATCTCGTAGTTTATTTCTTATAAGTACCATATGACCCCATAGGGGAATATCAGATTTTTGATTACTAAATAAATCGTCATACTTGATAATTGGTTTTCTTATTTCTAATTCCTCCACAATCTCCTTTGAGATTCTAAAGACAGTTTTGCTAATTGATTCACTATCTCTCATAAAGTCTGGAAATCGTATAATTTTATCAAGTAAATCCGCCATAATTTTTTTTGGTTCCATTTGCTCAATGATAAATATATCTTGCTTAAATCTTGCGTCTAAGCTACAATATATTGTGCCAATCCCGTATTCGTGAAAAGTCATGGTTTCAAATTGAAGTATTGGAGGATTACTGAAGACACCTGTGCCAATTATATCTAATGGAAGATTATACTGTTTGTCTACTTGAATCGTAATAATACTTTTATCGCGTTGAGTTACTCCGCTCCCACCAGTTCCAGTAAATAACAATTGGTCCTCCTCCTCCTCCTCGTGAATTGATTTTTCTTTCTCTTTAGCCCATTTCTTTAATGAATCAGATGATTCACCCTTAAGCTTCTCTATTACAATATGGTTTGGATAAATAGCATCCAATCGTAAATAAAGAAGCTTTCTAATCTTCTCATATTTTCCAATAAGTGTGGAGTAATCGAAAATCATTCTTGAATTGAAGGGAGCGATAACATTAAAATCGTATTTTAAAATTTCTTTTTTTTCCATTATGTCTCTCTCAATCTAGAGCAAGTTCTAAAAAAATAATTATTTATAGTTTAATTTCTATTCAATTTAAGAATTTAGGTAAAAATCAACCGTATTTACAAAATTAAGATTACGAGTAGAATTTGGTTGGCCTTTTTTATAAAACAAAAACGCTGTTGTTGTTCGGAATTTTTAAAGTAGGAAAAAAAGCTTATTTAATCTTCTTCATCTTCAATTTCTTGCTCGAATTTATATCTAGGGATGTCTGGTTTGGCATTACATCCACTACCACAGTATCTTCCATCAAATTTTTCTATTTGGAAGTCAATTGGAACGACAAAATCGTGAATTGATTCTATTAAAATGTTGGTTTTAACTGATAGCACATCTGGGTCTTTCCTAAAACACAAATCTACTAAGCGCTCAATGGTTTGAAGATCAGAAGCGGATATGAAGCATAACACGTTAAATTCGCCTGATATTTTAAACGCGTGGTTAATAAACGGACATCCCTTAATCTTATCTACGATTCCGTCTACATCCTTGGTTGAGACGAACACAATTGCAGTTTTGAGGTCTACTTTTTTGATATTGAAGCCAACCTGCTTTGTGAGAAGGTGCTTTCTCTCAAGCTTTATAATTCGAGCGCCTACAGCTGGTTGAGACTTTTCAATCTCAGTTGCAATCGCTGAATGTGTGATACTTGGATCTTTTTCAATCATCTCAATGATTTTCTTATCATCGTTGTCAATTCCTAGTAATTCGTTAAATTCCTTTTTCTTACTCATTTCCATTTCCATTCGATTTTTATATAACGTAATGCGAATTTAAACTTAAGTTTAATAAAACGTTAAAAAATAAAAACATGGCTTTAATTTTTTACGAACTAATTTTTAATGAGTTTTAGAATATAATGTAAAGGATAAAATACCTTAAGTTTTGAAAGCTTCTACGATTTAATGGAGTTTGAATTACAGCACACTCTCAATTACTTTCAATACGAATACAAAAAGGCTGAAACCAACCAAACTGATTAAAAAATAACTCACATTCCCTTTTTCTTTCTCTGGGATGACCTCCCTCACAATAGTGTATAAAATGACTCCTGAAATAAACGAAAATAAGATATAAATCAATTCTAATTCTATTTTAACAGGCAGAAAGATCTCGAATATTAAATTTAAGACCACTCCTGATATTGTAGCAATTCCTTTGAGTAGTTTTTGTACTTTACTTTCCTCGTATCGATCGTATATCTCAAGTTCACTGTAAATAATATGACTTTCTTCGGATTCTCCAATCAGAGTACGCAGCCACGCAAATAAAAAGAATAATAGGCCTGTTAAAAGGTCCACCATTAACAATCCTACTAATACCATTCCAATAATAAAGTGATAAAAAACGTCAGTAAATAAGCGTAACTCGCTTAAATCTCTATTGATGTCTTTTTGAATTTTCGCTTTTAACTCTTTAATATTTCGCTTATATAACCCGCTTTGCGTGTTTAAATCGTTGAAGACTCTCGCCATATCCTTTAAAGCTACTTCGTCGAAATCTTCGTTCAACAACTGCGTAGTCATGATATTTTCAAGGTTTAACTCAACAGTTTCTAGGATTTTTTCTTTTTGAGTTAACAGTTGAGCTTCCATTCTTGATTTGCGATCCACCCGTTGTAAAATTAACTTTTCAGTGACATGTATAAACACAAATCCTATCAAGACGAATAAAAATTCGAAGATTACTAAATTAAATGGAGGTTCAGGTAAATGGAGGGAAATTTCGGGAAGCACGAGTAAAAAGAAGTATGCCACAGAAATTCCCGCCACAATTGAAGTGTGAAGTTTTAAATACTTCCGATCGATATACTCTATAACCAGAAAAGCCATTCCGAAAATAATCGCAAATATCGCTGAAGATAGGATTATGTCCATCGCTTAACTATAGATTTTGATTATTAAGTATTTATTATGTATTGCGTTATAATTATTAATTATTTCGTTATAATCTAAAAAGTTTCTGCGAGTTAAGAAGTCACTTTGAGTAAATTAGCCAACTTCCCTACTTTAACCACTTCTAAGCTTAATGAGAGTAATTCACAAGATGTGTATCAGTTTTGTGAATCAAATGTGTCTCATTATAGCTTTTCCTACGAAGATTTCGAAAAAACTACATTTATAGACCATTTCTTTGACCCAGACTTCACTATTGTAGTGAGCGATCCAAATAATCAGGTCGTTGCTTTCTTTCAGGTAGTATTTAGAAATCCGATGGTTTTTAGAAGAACGAGAAAAGTCGCTATACTTAAGTTCTTCGTGGTGAGGAAGGATTGGAGGCGAAAAGGTTTAGGAACGCATCTTTTCGAACTTTTGATAGAAAAAGTTAATGCATCTGAATTTAAATGCTTTAAAATGAAGTTCGAGGTTGGATCGTCCAAACCTGCATATTTCTTGCCGGGTCTCGATCCCCGACATACAGAAGCCTATTTCTTTTTGGAGAAGATTGGGTTTAAGATGGGAAAAGAGCGAATAAACCTTGAAGTGAATATAGACACTATACCTGACGATCCTCCCGAAAAACTAATATCTAACTTTGAAATTAGCAGAGCTGATATTGAGTCCAAACCAGAACTCTCGAAATTAAAGTTTATGCCGATAATTTACAGAAGAAGTGCTTGGCCAAAAGAAATCCTTCTGAGTTTTATGAATACTCCCATTACTACCTTTATTGCAAAAAACAGAGGTTCTGGAAAGATTGAGGGATGGGCTTCACACTCAATACATTTCCTCGGTAGTTTTGGACCAACGGGAGTTTCCAAAAAAGTAAGAAAAAAAGGATTAGGATCTCTCCTCTTAAAATGGAGTTTGTGGGATCTTAAACGGTTGGGAGCGAAACAAATAAGGATACTCTGGGTGGAGTTGGATACCGTTAAGTATTATTTGAAAAGCGTTGGGGCTCATATTTCTGAAACTTTTTGGACGCTGACGATGAGAATTTAATCTGGCGTGGTGAAATCAAGATTCAATTTTTTATTATAACCTCAACAGAAGACGAAGCTTCTTTGAATATAAGGGAGAACTTAATGGAATTACTAAGTTTCGAGCAAATGGAAGAGAGCTGGAAGAATAATCCCTTGTATAAAGCAACCAACTTGGCCAAAGAAATGTCTCTCGAAGGAGTAAAACCCGAACCAGATCTAATTTTAGGTTTGACCGACGAATCAATGATACATATGGAAGAGTTAGCAGAGATTGACAATGTTTTAAACCCTGATTTAATAATAATAGCAAGTAGACATCGCTCTCAAGCAGGAAAACCCGCACTTTTGGTTCACACTACCGGAAACTGGGATTTTAAAGCGGAATTTGGAGGTGAACCCAGAGCGTTATCGCATGCTAGTGGTGTGTTACACAAAGCTGGTTTTTTAGCGCTTTTGTTAGAGTTTCAGAAGGCGAAAATGGAACAATACGTAGTGGATATAGAAGTTACTCATCATGGTCCGACATTGTTGAAAAAACCGTTAATTTTTATTGAGTTAGGAAGCAGTAAAGAAGAGTGGGTGGTTAAAAAAGGAGGATTACTTGTTGCGAAATCAATAATTGCCACTTTACCTAAATATCTCGCGTTTCGAGAGGAGGGATCTCAAAAGGTGTGTTTAGGATTTGGAGGAACGCATTACGGACAGAGCTTTCGTAGATTAATCTTAAGATCAGACTTAGCAATGTCGTTTGTTTGTCCTAAGTATTTTATTCAAAAGTTAGATTACGATTTAGTAAAAATGATGATCGATCACACTCTTGAGCCAGTTTCATTCTTTCTAATAGATTGGAAGGGGACTAATTCTCAAGATAAACAACATCTAATACCTATTTTAGAAAAATTCGATATCCCTGTAAAGAAAACCAAGGAATTTTGAATTTGACTCTATTCTTCCTTTAATTTCTCGTAATACTTTATTAGATTTTTGATCACATATTGGGTTGCTGAAAGACCTTGAGTAGCTGATTTAGCCAAAGCTGTTGTTAAAAATTCCCTATGAGGAACATCCTCGTTTGGAGTAAGGTTTAACTCTCTTATGTTGTAGAAACTTCTCCAAAACTGTGTAGGCCACGCAATTAAAACTTGAATTGTAGAAGTATACTCTTTTTCGCCTTCTTCACTTAGTTTTAACTCTTTTTTAAGCTTAAAATTAGTTCTTTCGCCAGATTTGCTCGAAGTGATAAAACCATCGACCTCAATTTCTCCCATTAGTGTATTTACTTCTTCCAAACTTAGGTTTAAATTCAATTTCTTCATGTTCTGTTGAATTTCCATATCATTTATACCCTGTAATTTCATCGTTACGTAATTTCTAGCGAGTATATTATACTTTAAGGGTACTGTTTCGTGATCCATTATGTTATATTGTATTAAATTCCCTAATATTTCTTTAGCGGTTAGATAAATGATAGTATTTTGATCATCAGGAGAAAACTTAGATTTAAATTCTTTCGAACTAAAATAAGCCCCATATAAGGTCTCTAATAAGGTTCTTATGGTGTAATATCCATCGGCAATCGCGTTTTCAAATGTTTTTAAAATTTCGATGCGATAATCGATGTTAGATGTAAATTCCTCCTTATTTATTGGATATGGTATAGTTCTTACTAGATAAGGATCATCGTTTAGAGAAGATAATGTTTCGTTCCACCTTTGCTTAAATCGATTAGTTTGATTGTTAGCGATACCCGCCAATTTGTTAGCAACTTCAAGCAATCTTTTAGTAAATTCGCTTTCCGAACATTGAGTCATATTTATCGTCTCTCTGTAATTGGATATTTAAAGAGGTTAATAAGAGATGCTTAAGATATTTATAATAATATAATAATCTTTTTAAAGATAGATTGTCGTAAATGAAGAAACAAAAAGAACTCGGTCATTATACACGAAACGAGATATTCGAAATACCAAATATATTATGTAATCTAACGCGAAAATTTTCTGAGATAGAAAAGGTTGCAAAAAAGCTAATAAGCAATAATATAAATCGCATTTATTTAATCGGCGCAGGAAGTTCTTATCACGCTGGTTTTGCCATCTCGTATATGTTTAATCGATTGAGCAAAATTCCCTGTTACACCCAATATTCGATGGAATTCCAGTATTTAACTGCTCCCATACTAAAACAGAATGATTTAGTAATTGCCATTTCACAGAGTGGGGAAACTCAAGATACTGTTGAAGCCACTAAGATAGCAAATGAAATTGGGTGCATTACTATAGGGCTTTCGAATAATTTAAGCTCTAGTTTAATTAGTCAGTGCGATTATAAACTATTGCTAGACTGCGGAGAAGAGAAAAGCGTCCTCGCTACAAAAACGTACTTAGCAGAATTAACTATTCTTGCGACGTTAGCCCTCTATCTCGCAAAATGTAACGAACAAATTTCAAATGAAGAATTCAATAAAATATGGGATGAATTAAATAGTATACCAGCAAAAGTTAAGGAAATAATTCCTATTCTACATCAAAAAATCAAAGATATTTCCTTGTATTTTAAATTCGCGAAATTTTGTTTTATTTTAGGTAGTGGGGCTGATTACGCAACTGCTATGGAGGCGTCGCTAAAACTTAAAGAAGGTGCTAGAATATTCGGACAAGCGTATTCTACAGCGGAATTCCCTCATGGTCCGATCACACTTGCTGATTCTGACGCATTTATAATTGCGATAATTCCTCACGAGAACGATAAGAGGAAGGAAAAATTACTCAATTTGCTAAATCGAATAAAGGAGAGAAACGCAATGATTTTTGGGGTTTACGAGTCTGATGAATTTGGACTCAAAAATCCGAAATTCATGGATATAGGTTTAAGGGTTCCAAATACCATACCGGATCTTCAACCCTTAGTTGTAATCCTCCCTATTCAGCTATTAACACTTGAAATAGCCAGAATCAAAGGAATTGACTGTGATACGCCGAAATTCCTGACCAAGGTTTCAGAACTTTAATCTTCTCTACTCATATTTATAGTAAAATTTAAAACCTAGCGACAGTTAAGAAGTTAGATAAATTTAACTTAATTTAACCATTAAATAATCTATAATTTAGTTTATTATTTTGATAATATTAAAAGGAGAAAGTCTTTGAAAATAGAACACTATGGAGTTCCTATGGGAAGCGAGAGAGAAAGCGATAAATTTTATATCGAATTGATAGGTCTTAAAAAAACTCGTTCCTTTACTGTTGACAAAACCTTAAGTGAACAATTTTTCGGAGTGCCAGAGGATATTAAAGTGGTAAGATATTCAAATGAACACGCAGATATAGAAGTATTTATAGATGAAAAAAGAGATTCAAACGTGAGAAATCCATTTACTCA
Organism: Promethearchaeota archaeon; assembly: GCA_019058515.1. The sequence goes on along the minus strand of JAHPYY010000203.1, from coordinate 36,424 downwards.
TCTTTGCTTTACGGTGGAAAATCGAGATATTTTTGTAAAAAAAGCGAAGAAGTTAGGATATAAAGTAACTCAAGTCTCACGTGAACCAGAAGGCTATTACCTTTTTATTGAGGATGGTTTTAATTTATACGAAATCAAGTAAGTATTGGTGTTATCTAAAGTAGAAATTAATTTTAAATAAGAATAATTATATTTTAAAATTGAAAAAATAAATTTAATAAAGGAAAAACAAGAAAACATCTTCTAATGCCGATCTCCTTCAAAATAAAACTTGTAATGGGTGGAGAAACATCGTTTAAATCGAACATATTACAAGATACGATTCATAATGAAGAGGATTTTTACCAAATTGGAGTAAATTTCATTCCCTTAGAATGTGTATTAAATAACGGTAATACCTATGTTTTCATAATATGGGATCTTAATTCTAAGGAAAGATTTAGGTTTATGTACAGCAAATTTTGTAAAGGAGCTAGCGCGGCATTGCTTTATTTTGATATTTCAAATAAAAAATCGTTTACTGATTTAGATAGTTGGATACAGATCTTTCGATCAAGCGTAGGGCAGATCCCCATTTTCCTTATTTCGTTTCAGTCTAAAGAAAATGTCATAGAAGTAAACGAAGAAGAAATAGATATCTTCGCTGAAAAAAACGATATTGATAACCTATTTCACATTTCAGAAGATCAACAAGATAGAGTTAAAAAGAAGGAAGACATATTTAGAAGAATCATCGAAAATCTCGATCCTTCGGTGCAGGAAATCCACGACTTCAGTCTCACATTTCCTATGGAAGAGAAAAATTTCAAAGAATTCGTCGACCATTTTGGTATGTGTCCTATATGTAAGAAAGAAAACCATATATACAACCTAAAGAGTTTCTTTTACAGCAAAGACCCAGAATCTTTACTTCTTAAAAGCAAGCTTATAAAATTGTACGAGAAAGATTTAGAATATTCATATTCTCGTAACATCTCGCTGGGAATTCCGTGTTGTTCTTGCTATAAAAAATACTTCGAAAAATAGATTCTAATCTGTTGCCTTAACTAAACTCGATTACAATTGGTATATATCTGTGCGTCGTTCTTTGAATAAATCGTTTATATTATTAATGGATTTATCTCTAGCGTTCGTTGAATCTATGCTAACAACCTTTATGCACTGCTCCTGAGTATCAGCCCTATATAGTATTTCACCTTTGTAAGAAGTTATTTGACTCTGACCAGTAAATGTAAAGTTATCTTCTCCTCTCTGTTCCTTCCCTATTCTATTTGCTGTAATTGCAAAAACTCGGTTTTCCAAACAGCGTGTAACCATCGCATTCTGGCAATATGGCATAACTAAATTCGATGGATGGGCTATAATATCTGCTCCTTGCAATGCAATCATACGAGCTGTTTCGGGAAAATACCAATCGAAGCATATCATCATTCCAATTTTCGTGTCATTTACTGTGTACACCTTTGGTACATATTCTCCCTTGGAAAACCACCAATTTTCCTTGAAGAATAGGTGAATTTTGCGATATATTCCTACAATGTTCTCGTCGTAAACCATCATCGCTGAATTGTAAATGTTTCCATTACCTTTTTCCACAAACCCTCCAACAACTATCGCTCCTGTCTTATTTGATAATTCTTTCAAATAGCTTGCGGTTTGTCCTTCAGAATCCTCAGCAAATGATTCCACTTCTTGCTTTGATGTAAATGTGTATCCCGTAGCGAATAATTCGGGTAATACTAACAAGTCAGCTTGTTCAATATTAACTAATCTTTCAATCTCCTTGAAATTCTCTTCTTTCTCGCCAAACTTTGGTGATGTTTGTATAAATCCAATTTTCATTTTTTAAATGTTCACTTATCTGCTTTTATTTTAAGCGCATCAGCTATAATTTCAGCGTGATCAAATGCTATATTTAAACGATCTAACTCACTTAACGGTATTAGTTCTAAGCTTTCGGCGTCGTCTTTTGCATTAGGTTTCTGATTTTTGGAAGTAGGAACGCACAAATAAGCTATACTCACTGTATGTCCTCTAGGATCTCTCTCAGGTTTTGAGTATACCCCAATTAACTCCTTTATCTTTACCTTCAAACTCGTTTCTTCATATACTTCTCTCACGCACGCCTCTTCAACAGTTTCGCCAATATCGACAAATCCCCCTGGCAAGGCAAGCTCCCCTTGAAATGGAGGATTTTTCCTACGAATGAGTATTAGATTATTTCCTTCGAAAAATATTACTCCGTCAACGGTCAGTAATGGTGTTATTGGTTTAGGCATGCTAATATATTTACTAGAAAGATGTAAATTATTCGTCCCATACGGGAGACTCTAATAAATGTTCGATTCTAGTTCTTCGAGGTTGAACAAATTTTGTATGCCCCTCTATTCGTTCTAAAAGCAACTTCTCAGATAAATCCGTAGAATCGACCATTTTTACGACTAAATCACCTTTCTCCAAAGTAACATAATTAAAGCACGGGTTCTCTTTTGCCCTAACTTTATTCGAGGCAGATGTACCACAATAGAGAAATGTAGTTGGTCCTATTACGTAAGCGTGAGGAACGTGTCGATGCCCCATTAAGACTAAATCAATCTGAAACAATTGAGTAAACTCTATAATTTCCCCTGCATCTCGAACCGTTGTAAACTTGTGTCCGCTCATAGGTACGGGTATTAAGTGGTGATGAAGTGCTAATATCCTATTTTCTAAATTTCTGTTAAATTGACGCCCTAACCAATCTAGTTGTTCGTCTCCAACCCTACCTTCGCTCATATCGTCTCGAGAAGAATTCACTCCCACTATAATGGTGTCCCTATCTTCCAATATCAACCGAGATCTTCGCGGACTTATTTTTTTCTCGAAATAGATTAAACCAGAGGATTTCGCATCGTGGTTGCCGGGGATCACTAGAAACCTTGTGAGATCCCGTATTCTCTGAAAATAAGGAAGGATCCCCTTGAACTCAATGTACCTTCCCTTATGTACGCAATCTCCCGTGCAGATTACGACATTTGGTCTTCGAGATTCTATGAATTTAATAATATTTTCCATACAATCTTCTCGAAATTCGCTACCGTAATGTAAATCCGAAATATGAACTATTTCAACCATCTTATTTCACCAAAATCAAATCTTAAATACATCCAAACGGAATCTTACTAATCGCGTGAAAAAATAAGCTAATACTATAAAAACATAATACCCCATTTAAAGATTTTTCGCTGACAACCGAAGAGTGATTTCAATCAAAATATGTTGTAAATTGATTCGGATTAAGTGTTTAAGCATAAATCCATGAAGGAGAATATGACCAAGGGTTAACTTGAATATTACAACTAATTTTCAAGCTCTATGTTAAACGATTTTAAATCGTTAAAAAATTGCTCGGAATAAATGTATTGAATACCATTTAAACCGAAAGTAGCTGCACGATCCAAGTTCGAAACGCAATCGTCAATTAATACTGCCTCTTCTGGTTCGCATTTAATGTGATTTAACAACTCTTCGTAAATCTTCATATCTCGTTTGTTTATTTGATAATCAAAACTAAACACGAAATCTTTGAAATATTTAAGGAAATCGTAATGTTGGTCCAAATATTCAATTCGTTTCCTTACATTACCGCTGAAAATTACTAATCTGTAAGATTTCGAAAGTTTCTTTACGACTTCCATCATTTTATAGTTAGGAACGTAAGACCCAAACCAGAAATGTCGCAGAAAATGCTTTTTCTCTTCTGGGATTTGAAGTTCTTCCGCAACCCTGTTTTCAAAATCTTCAAAGGTAATGATACCTCTTCTAATTAAATTACCTAACGAACCGTGTTTATTACCAAATATTCGTTTTACTTTTTCCACATTGCAAATATTGAAAAATTTGCAGACCTTATCTATTGCTAAGATCGATCCTGCTGTAAAAATAACCCCTCCAAGATCAAAGACTATAGTTTTAATTTCTTCTTTTTGTTTAGAGCGTAAACCTACACTTGATAAATTCTTTCTAATATCTTCCGATATTTCTTGATTCTGAACGACTTCTTCCATTTTTTAATCTCTTTTAATATTGAAATTCATAAATTCTTTTAATAAGGAAATAGTCTAGAAATTTTTGTCTAAATTAATTCAAATGAAGCCAAATTACTTCTTTTCTTTCCTTCTTAATTAATAAATATTATCAAGGGTTTTTAAGCTTCTTGCAAATAAAATAATGTGATATTCCTATTATATATAGATCACTATATAATAAATTTGCCGATAATCACACTAAAAAGTTAATTTACAAATAAAACATATTTATTGGCAAATCCTATTTAAATTTCACTTTATTTATATAGATTTATATATTCGATTTTTAAATCAAACAAATTTTGGACTAAAAATTATTTAAATAATGAGAATACTGATTTTAGCTTATAAATAATAAGTTTAAATTTTGGAAATGTCGTTGAAAGAAGAATCATTAAAAATTGACAGGACTTCATGGGAAAAATCGAGAGAGTGGCTTCTCATAAAAAAAATGGCCCCTTATAAACAGCGTTATCATGAAATCTTATCACTGTTGGGCGACCTTGAGGAAAAAGAGATTAATTTAGTTAAGTAATAATTTTATTTGATAAGCAACTTTAATTTTTAACTTCTTTACTATTCATGGGATTTCATGAACAATATTTCAAATAAGTTACTTATCAACTCTTGGTTAAAAGGAAAACCTTTAGAATTCGAAACTCTGAGTAATACAGAGATCCCCTTTAAAAGCGATAAGAGAGTACTCTTTTTAGAACCTCGCGGGGCAGTTGCTAATGTGTTCTCGTTCGCAATGAAATATCCATTACTCGGTCCTTTACGGATGACGACAATAGCTAGACAAAACGGCTATAACGCTATAATGTATAACGAAAACCTCGCAAAGAAAGATATCCCGGTTAAATTATTAAAGAGTGCCGATATTCTCGTTCTCACATTGCTAACGCAAACTTGTAAAAGAGGATACGAAATCGCAGATAGATATCGAGAATTAAATCCTAATGGTAAAGTCTTTATTGGAGGTATACACCCCTCTTTCAACGTAGAAGAAGGAGTTAAACACTGTGACCATTTAGTAATAGGGGAAGGGGAAGAAGTAATAATCGATTTAATTAACGGTGTCTATGATGAAAAAATCGTGAACGGGGGACGGTTGCAAGATTTAACGCAACTCGCTATACCAGACTTAAGATTTGTGTTTAACCACAAAAGGACGAAAACTGCCCCAATTTTAACCTCGCTAGGGTGTCCGTTCGACTGCAGTTTCTGTTGCGTAACAGAAATGTACGGAAGGAAATATAGACGATTTTCGGTTTCGCAAACAATTGAGGCGATTAAACAATATAAGTTAAAGAAAGCCTTCTTCTTAGACGATAACTTTTGTGCTAATAAAAAGTGGAATCGGCATCTGTTCGATGAAATGAATAGAGAAAATGTGAAGCTGAGGTACATTTCGCAAGTAAGAGCCGACATCGCAAAAGACGAAGCCTTTATAGAAGAGATGGCATCCTCTGGGTGTAGGAGAGTATTTATCGGATTTGAATCGGTAAACCAGGCTTCGCTAAACAGCGTAGAAAAAAACGCTACCATTGGAATGTATGTAGACTCTATCAAAACCTTTCATAAGTATGGAATTCCTATTCATGGGATGTTCATTTTTGGAATGGACAGCGACGATACGCATACCTTCAGAGACACTGTAGATTTTTGCATGCAAAACGGCATCGAATCTGCACAATTTCTAATGATAACGCCTTTTCCAGGTACTAAATATTACGAGGAGCTTGACGAATGTCGCTTTATAACGAAGGATACGGATTATTACGACGGAAATCACATAATAGTAGACCCCAAATTAATGACTCGGAGTGAAATGTATGAAGGCATGTTGTACGCGTATAGTAAATTCTACTCTTGGTATTACATTTTAAGGAGATTGTTCAGAGATATAAAATCCTTCTATAAAGTCAAATCTTTGTCCAAATCCTACAGGGTATTCAAAATTTGGAACAATTTTTGGCGTAGTGTGGGCCTTAAAATCGTAATATTCTCGCTAAAACTCAAATCTCGAAAATACCGTAGAGAACTTTCCAACTATCCAGGACCAAATTACTTTGAAAAATAAGCTAAGATTTATTTTTCAAAATACGCTTTGAAATCGTCAGTGCGCAATAATTACCACACATTGAGCACATATCTTCGTTAGGATGATGTTTTTTAATGGGTTCTTCAGGATCTATACTGTGTTGGAACTGTTTACTCCAATTTTTAAGAAATCGGTTTTTTGATAATTCCAGATCGTCTTTAAAAAGGTGATTTAAACCGAATTTCATTGAATCTCCTACATGAGCAGCGATTCTACAAGCGATCAAACCTTGTTTGATATCCTCAACCGTAGGTAACCCTAAATGCTCTGCAGGAGTTATAGCACACAAATAATCTGCCCCAAATCCAGACGCAAAAGCACCACCAATAGCAGCGCTAATGTGATCGTAGCCAACTGCATTATCCACAGGAAGGGGTCCTGAGACAAATAAAGGTCTATTTGAACACTCTCTCTTATGAACTTTTACATATTCAATGAGATCTTTTGCGTTTACATGACCACCTAGACTTTCTAATATAACTTGGACTCCTGCCTCATTTGCTTGTAACGCCAATTTTTGGTTTTTTCTCATTTCTGAAAGTTGAAACTCGTCAACCTTATCGTGGATACATCCGCTTCTCATGGCGTTTCCTAAATTTAATACGACATTTTGGTCTTTAACTATTTCTAAAATATTATCATAATTTCGAAAAAATGGGTTTTCAATATTATTTTCGCTCATTATAGAGGCTGTAAAGCTACCTCCTTTAGAAACCATGCCCATAATTCGCTTTCCCTTCATTTGTCTAAGATTCTCTAGCGTAAAACCCGCATGAATCACTATGGAGCTCACACCATCACTGACCTGCTTTTTAATTATTTTGAGAATAAGGTCGTCGGATACATTTGCTAAAGAATTTGCTTCAACAACAGCTTGATAAATTGGGACGGTTGTTACAGGCATTGTGGAATAATCGATAATTTTCTTCCTAATTACATCTATGTTCCCTCCCATAGAGAGATCCGAAATCGTATCCGCTCCATACTTTTGTGCAATATCAACTTTTCTCATTTCTTCCATAAGATTGATGGTTGAAGAAGAAGTTCCAAGGTTCACATTTATCTTAGTTTTAAAGATTGCTCCAACACCTAACGGGTTATAATTTTTTCCAGTCATTATAACCGCGCGTCCACTCGCTACATCGGAAATTACAGTTTCTATATCGATTAGTTCACATTCAGCAACTTTAAGTAAATCATCTGATATTTCTCCATCTTTCACATTATTTAGTAAAGTCATCTCTTAATCACGAGAAACTTATTCAATCGCTTTCTTCCTTTCTTGAAGGGCTTTTATGAATATATTGTAAAGATCCTTAATTTTAGCATCTTTCTTGTTGATTCGATATTGAGCATAATCAGTTTTACCACCACCTCTTGGTTCAAAATCAAAATAAACATTATATATATAGCCACTCATGTCTAAATTTGTTCTATCTGGTGATTGAGCTCCTGTCATTCCTATTACTGTGTAATCTGCATCAGTTTCATTAATAAACACAGTGTTTGCATCAGTATGATATTTTAATATATTTGAACTGATATTCTGAATCTCTTTTTGACCCAAATTCTCAGATTTTTGAACGATCCACTTCGATTCCCCCACTCTGATCGCATTTTCTGCTCTTTTCTCGACAAAACTCCTACTGTAGAATTTTTCAATGTTTTTAATTCTTGTTTTGTTTTTCCTCCATTCTTCTAACATTTTAGATACTTTTTTTGGAATATCCTCGTTTTTAACATTTAGTAAATCTGAGACCTTATTTATAATATCTCCAGTAAAATTCTTTTCAGATGTTAATTCTAAGTCGCTTTTCTTAAACTTGCCTGTTTTTATCGATTTAGTTAAATTTTTCCACTTTTCAACTAATTCTTTTACTCTAAAAGGGATTTGCTTAGGTTCAACTGATAAAATTTCACTTAAATTTTCGATAATCTGTTTCTGTTTATTTAAATAGTTTTGAGTAGCTTCTCCCGCTGTAAACACTAGTCTTACCACTCCGTCTTGGATTTTTTGCGATTTAATGATTTTTATTACACCCGTTTCCGATGTATTATTTAGGTGAGTACCTCCACAGGCTTCAACATCTATGCCAGGGATCTCAACGATCCTTACCATTTTTCCAGGAACCGCTCCACCTTGGTAAATTCCCATTCCGTATCGTTGCTCTGCTTGTGTCCTTGGTATAAAATCTAAGTGCAAGTCAATACCCTCGTTAACGATTTCATTAGCTCGTTCCTCTATCTCTTTTAACCTTTCTTGGGAGATTTGTTCGTAGTGAGTGATATCCAAGTGAGAATTTTTGAGTGTTTTTTTAGCTCCCGCTTGGTTTATGTGATTTCCTAAGATTTCTCGAGCTGCTGCATTGACGATATGGGTTGCAGTATGATGCTGTGATAATTGATATCTCCAATCTTTGTTTAATTCGACCTCTACCACATCGCCTTCTTTAAACTTAGGAGTATCTTTAAGCACATGAATAATGTATCCTCCTTGCTTGAAAACTTCGGAAAAAGGTTGGTTATTTATAGTTCCGATATCGTGAAGTTGCCCTCCCGAAGTAGGGTAAGCAACCGATTTGTCTAAAACCACGTTATTATTAATGATTTTTTGGACTTTTGCCTTGTTTCTAATCTTAGTATAATCATAATAGTACAAAGATTCCGTTTCAGGCAAATCGTCTAAATCTAACTCTAAACCCTTACCTGTGGCGTGTATTTGTTCTTGCTTCTCGTGTCGTTCTACTACCAATGAGTAAAAATCGTCTGGTATCTTAACCTTTATCCCATACTTTTTTGCAGCTTCTTTAACCATATCGGGGCTAATCCCATTCGAATCGTATAGTTGTATGAGAGTCTCAACTGAAACTTTTCCTTTTTTGATGTGTTTTTCTAATATCTTGCTCGCTTCTTTTTTTGTGGCATAGAATTTTTCACGTTCGACGTCAAGAATTTCTCTTATTTCATCTAAGTGATCAGACACCTCAGGAAAAATATTCTTTAACTCCTCTGCGTGCCATTCGCATACATCGGAAATATCCACATCCCAACCAAATTTATCAATAAAACTGATCGCACGCCTAAATATTACTCTAAGATTGTATCCTCCCCCTACATTCGAAGGGAGTTTTCCATCGTTTATAGCAAATAATAAAGTACGGGCGTGTTCGGCTACAGAATAAAGCCCTGTCACGGGTAAAATTGTATGCTTTAATGTTTTGACCTCCATATCTAACTCTTTAGCAACTTTTGCCCAAGCCGCATTCATATCCTCGACCTCATCTACATTAAGATAAGCAGAATATTTGGAAAATTTGTTGTAAAGTTCCAAATCTAAGTCGATGCTCGTTATTTTTCTTAGACGAGATAGTACTAGAGGAAAGATTGCTTCGTACATATTTGGTGTGCCTTGAGAAAACCAAGTTACTCGCTCTTGTCCTAATCCCATATCTAAGACTTTTAACTTTAATTCTCTAGATCCCTCTGTGGTTTGTTCGTACATGGTATAAACTTGATTGAATAGTTCCACCCCTCTACTAAAAAATTCGAGGCTACAACCAAACGATCCTCCACCAGCCCAAGAATCTTCGTGTATCGTTATCTCTTCTAAGGGTAACCCAACACCTATGTGAATAAAATCGTGGATGTCCATGAACAGCTCGCCTTGATTCCATTCTTCGGGAGATACAAACGCGTGTTGACCAATCATGACAAAGCCTGTACAATGTGAAGATGTCACACCTACATTTTCTATATCGTTAAATCTCAAGCAAAATTGAGGTATAACCAATTTTTTCGCAGGAGGTTCAACTTCACCAGTTATTACATACGGTTGGAATGCGGAAATTGAAGCAATCGTAAACTCTGATGTAGGATTCCATCTTGCAACGCAAGGATACCGTTTAATTGGCTTATAGCCTCTTGGTTCTAATATCTCAACGATTTTTTCCCATACACCTATATACGAAAGCTTTACTTTTGAAGGGTTGTTTGTAGTGACAAGAAAACCTCCTGAGCATACAGGATCTCCACAAACTTTCCTATCTTTGTGGACTGTCCAAAAATGGGTTCCGCAACACTCACATTGTTTCCTAATGTAACCTAAATTTTTTAATTCAATTGTAGGAAAAAATTTATCTGGATCTTCTGATGTGATTTTTTTGAAGTTTTTTTTTAACTCTTTATCAGTTTTAGAATCTGTAAGTGCCCTAATTTGTTGTTCAGAGAGCATTATTGTATAGTATTAGCAAGTTATTAATGATGAGTTTAATGAATCTTTTCCTTAATTTGTTTTGATTTTACTATAATTGATTTAATACAAAAATGAGAATAAACTAATTTTAATTAACACAGTTTAAATCTTAATATCTAAACTCTTAGCAATATCCCTATACCTATTACTTAATGTGTGATCATCCATTCCCAAAAAGTCTGCTATTTAAGCCCGAGAAATTGGTCTTTTTAAGATTCGGCAAAGAAAAATAACCATATAAGAATGGTATTGTTTATAACAGCACCAATTCCAATCTATAACAAATGCTTTTGAAACCCTCTCAGAAATTGTTTAAGATTCTTTTCTATAACCTTCTCTCCTTTAGCTTCGTTAATATCTATTAACCTCACTTAAACCCAAGCTTTCACGACGAATATTAAATTTAAATCTCCAATAAAAAAAGAAAAATGTTAATTAATAAGATTTAAATCGATTTTTTATCAGCATTATTGTAGAATATCCAAAGAAAGCAAAAGATAATCCAATTCCCAAGATATGTTGAATGAATAGGATATAGTAAAAATAGAATAAAACGTGAACATCTAACCATTGAGGAATTAGTAATAGGATGGACAAGTCAAGATCGAAGATTTCTTCACTTATACTTGTATCATCTTTAAAGGAAAGATTCGCAATTCCCTCTAACGAAATAATATCATATTGGTCTAACTCAATATGATCTCCTATTCCTCCAGCTGCTCCTATTGTGAATTCAGTAAAGTATGGAATAGCATTCCACGAATATTCACCTTCAGGTTTTATCTCTATTCCGTTTTTATAAACTTTGTAATCAATTTTATTGATTTTCACACCCATTCCAGCTGCATTATCAGTACGAATCTCAAAAGATATATCGTAAACGTAATCAGTTAAAAAGGTCAATACAGCCAATGATGTAGTAAAATATCCCTTTCCATTTTGATACTCTTTTACATACTCCTTTTTGACAACATACTTCCCTCTATCTAGCAATAAATTATAGGTACCTGGAAGAGAAATTAATAGTCCTAAAAAAAGTCCTAATAAACCCAAAATCTGCCATTTTTTATTATTCATTGTGTGTTTTTGCTCCTTTTTTTAATTTCATTGCTTTATTCATGAAAAAGGCTAAATCAATCCACAATTATAATTTTATTTTTAAGTAAACGAGAAATAAAGTTAACTCCTTAATTTGAGAAAACTTGTTTTTTGTCGATTTTATAATATTGGTGTTCTAACTTAATTAAAAATTAGTTGGATATAAAAATATTGTTCTATATGCTTTGAATTCACCACTCGCGAAACAATTATTAGCAAAAATCTTTATCAATGAGATTTATTTAAGAACACTTATGACAAAACAGAAAATTCATGTAGGCCCCTACCTATATCCAATGCCTTTAGTTATCATAGGAGCAAATGTTAATGAGAAAGCAAATTTTATGCCAATAGCTTGGATTAGCATGGTTGAACACGAACCCCACATGATATCTATATCGTCCAACAAGACGCATTATACAAACGAAGGAATAATAGAAAACCAAACATTTAGCGTCAATACTCCTTCAGAATCTATGATTGAGGTGGTAGATTACAGTGGACTGAAAACGGGAAAGGATACAGATAAGTCGCGTCTCTTTGAAGTATTTTATGGCGAGTTAAAGTCTGCCCCAATGATAAATAAAGCCCCTCTAAATCTTGAATGTAAGGTAGTGAAAACTATAGACACTAAAGAATTTATCCAACCCGATAAAAAGGGACATTACATATTCATTGGTGAAATCGTTCAAGCTTACATAGACGAGGAGTATTTAACAAACGGAATACCAGACATCTTGAAAATGAAACCATACATTTTAACTCAAGTTGGCGCTAACTATTGGGGAATAGGAAAAAACCTTGGTAGAGCTTGGAATATTGGAAAGAACTATAAAAAGAGTTAGCTCTGCTGTATTTTATCATTATCTACAACAATAATTAAAATATATCCAAATCGAAACCTAAAAGTTGATTAAAATTAAAGGAAAAAAGATATTAACGGACCAAAATGTAAAATTTGCCAACCCTATAAAAGATGTCCATACAGCAAGCTTGCCAATTGCAGGTTGTGCATGGGTTGAAACTTCCGATGGCGTGGTGCTAATTGATACTTTACTATCAACAAATGCTGCAAGCGAAGCTTTTAAAAATATTAATGGAATCATTAAATACATTATATATACACATGGTCATGCTGACCATGTTGGCGGGGCAAAAGCCTTCTTGCGTGATAATCCGGAGATTATAGCGAATAAGTATTTACCAGATAGATTAGATAAATATAAATTCCTCGCACCTCACAGGTCTCACACCAGAGCTGTACAATTTAATACTCCTGAAATAAAGTCGAATTTAGATTACGTTTATCCTACTCGAACATTTTTAGGAGATATGAACCTGAATTTAGGAGATAAAACCTTTGAACTTCACACGGCTAGAGCTGAAACGGATGATGTGTGTTGGGTATATGTGCCGGAATTGAAAGCCGCTTTCATAGGTGATCTTATTATCGGTGGATTACCTAATATAGGAAATCCTTGGAAACCTACTCGATTTGCTCTGGATTGGGCTAAAGAATTAGAGCGTATACATGTGTTAAAACCCGAAAATCTTTTCTGTAACGGTGCGGGATATTTCTATAAGGGTAAGCAAGCGCTTAAGGTGTTGAAACATAATATAGAGGCGATACGCTCCCTTCACGATCAGATAGTTGATTACATAAACCAAAATGTCCACATAACTGAGATGATCCATAAAGTTCAACTCCCCCCTCATTTAAAGAAAATTACTTATCTAAAGCCATTATACTCGAGGCCAGAATTTTTCGTACTTAATGTCTATCGCTGGTATCATGGGTATTTTGACGATAATCCCGCGCATCTCCTACCACGCCCTGAAAAGGAGATTATGAATGAATTATATGGATTAATTGGCAGCCCAGAAAAAATAATTGAGAGAGTAAAACGACTTTTGGATAATGATCAAGCACAATTAGCCTTAGAAGTATTAGATATCCTCATCCAAGCAGATCCAGAAAACTTAGACGCTAAGCATTTAAGAATTAAACTTTTAGAAAAATTAGGTAAGGAAGATTATTGCTTAATGTCCAGAAATGCTTGGGTATATTACATTGATAAAGACAAGGAATTTATAAAATCAAGAACCCAATAGGTTATATGTTCTCTAAATAATGTTTTAAGGTAATTATCATACTAAGGACATCGTGAATAACGATTGATTCTTTACGAGTTCATCTAACAACAATTGAGTTAGACTCGCTGCTTCTTGGATATCTAACTCGATCAATCGTTTATGCAGCGAATTTTTAATAACAGATTTCATATCCTCAAAATTTGCTTCTGTCAAAGGTTTAAATAGAGTTAACTCGTCTTTAATTGCCAATCTAACCAGACCCCTTGCCGCTGGTGGACTGATAATAAGCTTTTCTGACAATATATTACCCAAATAATTTAAAATCTCCATTATTTAGAATTTCTCTGTAATTCTGATCGAATTTTTAACATTAGTTCTTCTTCAGATAACTCTTCATCTGAAGGTACTATATAGTGTCGATTAAAGAAATCTTTGAGTTTTTGGAGCATTAGCTACACTAACAAACTAGTGTACGAAAAAATAACATATGCAAGCACAATAATAAATCCAACAATAAAACCTTGTGGATGCTCAAAACCTGCCGTGGAAGGGAGCATAAACAAATATGTAACTCCTTCTAGTGAAAGTATTAAAGCTGAAATTCCTAGAAGCAAATACCTCTTTTTTTATCCACGGTTCCACCGGTTTATCTTTAATTGAACGGTAGTACGATAAAGAAGAATATGCGAGCCATAGTTCAGATAGAAAAATATTAACTAAGATTATAATTAAATATACTTAATAATAAGACAATTGAACGCTGGAAATTGGGACAGCCAACCGCGTCGACGTATCAAACGCATTGGCGATAAAAGGTTTGAGAATTTAAATGGTAGTTATTCCTGGGATTATAATGATTATTGGTCTGCTAATTTTTTGGAAACTTTACGACCTAACGCCTGAGAAAAAGAAGACCATAAGAAAGAAGCTAGAAGAAATAGACCTATAATTTTCTCTTTGCTCAGAATCTTAACAAACTACTTTTTATTTTTCTTATTATAGACAAATAAGCTTATATTTTTTGAAAATTATTTAAAACTGCTTTTCGAATCCAATTAATCAGTGTTTATAGCTAAATCAAAGAAGGTGAAATTTAAATGGTGCATATAATGACAATAGGGTTGGGTCTTCCTCATAAGGCGAAACTTTCAGCTGAGCTATATTTTCGAAAGGATAAACCAGTTTACCCCGAATATTTAAAAAAAATACATAACTGGGGCGCTCCGACTTATAAGGGAAAATACAGATTAATTGCGATCTACGAATGTCCAGATGATAAATTATACGAAGCTATGAACGCATTAACTAGAAGATACAATTTTTACGCGCAAGTAGAAGGATACACTTTTGAAATACTTCCCTTAATGAGCGAATCAGATGTAATGAAAATAATCCAAGGATAAAACACTTCAAAATCTTTTTTTTTATTATAATTTTGTTTCTGGTTTTTGTAAAATTGAAAATTCTTTATATTATTGACACAATGGGTGCGTAGATTATAGTTACATGTTCTTAACGATGATAGTTAGAACACAGCTCCTGAAAAGTTTAATAGTCTAAATTATTATATGCATCATAAGAAATCATTATACAAATCAAGCTTAGTAAGTAAGATAAAAAAAATGCCATTGTTTTATTCCGGATATGAAATGTTGGTCTTCTTCCCTCTAATGATTATAATTCTAATATCTATCCTATCCTGTGCTCTTCAAATTGTCCTAGGAGTCTGGGTTTATTACGACGCTAAGAAAAGAAACATGAACGCCGCTACTTGGGTGGCTATTACTTTAATAGGAGGATGCATAGGTTGTATAATTTACTTAGTCGTAAGAGAGCCTGTTCAGCAAGCACCAGCTCAACCTTATAGACAGGAATATCAGGGTGAGAGATATGCACCCAGTTATGAAAGCCATAAACAACCCCCACGAACAAAATCTTGCAGATCTTGCGGAACTACCCTTCCATACGACGCAAGATTCTGCCCGACCTGTGGAAGACCCCAATAAATTAATACTTTTATTTTATTTATTCCTCCAAATCTAATATCTGAAATCTCGAATAACCAAGTTTAACTAGGTCGTAATCTAACAGTTCAATCTTTTCGGGAATTATTTTTAAGATAAGTTTTCTCTTTCCGCGAACGATCTTTTGCGCTTCCTCAAACTCATGTTCTCCAGTCTCTAAAAAGATTAACCGTTCTTTTCCTGTTGCAGTTATTTGCATACCCTGAATCTTTCCCGTATCCATAGGGGTATAAATGCCAATGCTTACGATGGGATTTTTCTTGATGTTGTCAATTTTCCTTCCAGGGGCCAACCCTACGTAGATGTTGAAGCTTTCGCTGTTTTTTTCCATGTAAAAGTCCATGGGGGTAGCTCGAGGAACATCGTTTTGGGAAGTACATAACACTAATACCTTTCTTAGGCTTAGAAATTTTCTTATTTCCTTAACCAACATATCTTTTGGCATTATTTCACTCAAAAATTTCACCTTTTTCTAATTATCTTAGTAAAGCGATATGAGTAGAAATTAATGAAGTAAAAAATAGATTTTTATGACTTAGAAAGTGCCATCGTATAGGTTTACATTAGAGTCAACCGCAAACTTAACATAAGAACTTACAGGTCCCTTGCCCATAAACATAATTCTGATTTTATGGTTTAACCTTGGGTCCATAGAGGTTCCGAACTTCAATTGAGCATGACGCGGAATTTCATTTGTTATCGTCGAAATGATTTTGTCCACTTTAGATAAAGTTAGACTATGATCGCTTGATACCGATATTAAACACTTGTCCACTTCCTTAGCGTCCGGCCTTAATAAGGGATTGTTTACAGCGAGTTTCGACTTAAAAATTAAATCCTTTTCTTGGCCAAGGGACTCGGTTATACCCACCATACCTGAGGGATACGCATCAGTTTTCTCGAAAACCTTCTTAACATCAGCAAAGTCGATATTTACCAAACCACAATTATTTATCAATCCAACAATCTCTCTAATGGAACGGACCATAACTTCATCCATAATTTTAAAGCAGGTTAACAAGGGTGCATTTGGAACGATACTCAACAAATTCTCATTAGGCAATGGAATTATAGCGTCTGAGTATTTTGCAAGTTCTTTCAATCCAGCCTTGGCTCTCAATCGTCTTTCTAACCCTTCGGAGTTAAATGGGAGTGTACAGAAGGTCACTACGCACGCGTTATTTTTCTTAGCTTCTCTCGCTAAAATGGGGGTGGCCCCCGTCCCTGTCCCGCCACCTAACCCACACGCTAAAAAGACTATGTCTCCGTTCGTAATTTTTCTGAAGTTCTGTAGTTCTTCCTCAGCAGCTTCAGCTCCAGTTATAGGATCATTCCCCGATCCTAAACCAGCGCACTTTTCTTTTCCAATTAGCAATTTATCTTTTGAGCTAGAGTAGTATAAATCGTGGGCATCAGTGTTAATATTGATCGTCTCGGTGCCGGTTACATTCATATCATGTAATCTTGATACAGCATTATTTCCCGCGCCACCCACGCCGACGACGACAGATTTTACTTTCAGTACTTTTAGGAGGCTTGATAGGTATTTGTCGTTATCGTAGTTGTATTGCGAACTTATCATGTCCTTATTAATTCTCGCTAACTCCTTGAATCCAGACCTTGTAGATGTTATGGACGAGGTTTCGGCGTTTAATGGAGTTTTTTGTGGAGGATTAATTTTATATGGCTCTATACATACCACCGTATTATTTTTATAATATTAGAATTATACAGGCGTAATATTTGCCAGTAATACTTAGATAATATCTATAAGAATATTAGGGTGTAAAATGAATATGTTAAGGTAAATTGTTTAAAGACATTTGGATATTACGATCACTTGTTTTGGGAACACGAACAATCTAAGTTATTGAAATCAATGAACCAGTTCTAACATGTGTTTTAAAATTTAATGTTACTATTGTTCAAGTTGTTCGTGAGAAAAAATTTACATATATAAAGGTAATTAAAATTTATAAGGATAAATTTTCTTGCAGATATTAGAAAATAGGGTTGAATAAGTAAATGGAAACGGGAAATTTTTCCAAAAATGATATTGGTTCCGTCACTGAGGTGCGAGCAAAGGATAACCTAATCCGAGTAAAAGTCATTATGGCTTGTCCTAACGCAGATTACAAGAAATCGTTTAAAAACAAGTTTAACAGAGGTAATATAGAATTTCTAACCACTTCACTCAAGATATTTGATTGGATGACATGCCCTCGTTGCGGAGAACTCCTTAACTTGTATTTAAATTTTGAAGTGTAGTTTAATATCGCCAGTAAACTTTTCTCTCAATCTTAAGGGATAATTCCAGAATCAGTATAAAATTTTAAAAATCAAAATTAATATTTCCGTATGACCCTCCTCCTCCTGGAGTATATTCGATTAACTCTGCTCTCATAGCTTTCACAAGTTCCGAAAGCTCAGGATGAACTTCTCCTATTGTTTCGATTGGCATTTCAAGTAAAATCTCGTATTCAGTTCCCAATTTGTTTATTATGTCGTTGTATATTTTATCTATCGTTTTACTAGTCGTGCTTTTAATGTTCTTAATAGACCTAATAATGTCATATAATGGAATAGCGTTAAAATATGGTGCTCGGTTTACGGGGCGATCAGGTTCTGAGTAATCCGCTATAACCTCAATCCTCTCGCTTACTCCCAATTTTATTTTATAATTCTTTTGTAATTTATCTCTACACGCAGGACATATCATTTTTTGTTTAGATATATGTGCTATCGAATTTTTCCTCGTTTCCCGTGGCTGGTTTGAATAAAAAATTATGAAATTATCCGTTACATTATATTGAGAAAAAATATCTGATACCTGTTTCTTGCTTTTCTTGAAAAGTACTCTTCTCCGACATTTATTGCAGAACATCGTGTAATATTTACCTAATTTTGGATGTAACCCCACATTCCTTACAATTTTGCGTCTATCTTTCCCACGAATAGCTAGCAATAATTCTTCAAACGAGGGTTCTTCCATGTCAATTTGATTAAATTCTCGACCTAGAGACCTTGGACTCTCAGAATGCGCGTCGCTGTTGCTTAAAAAACTCACTTGTTTCAAGCTTTTTAATCTATCGGCTAAATCAGTATTCGCCGATAACCCTAGCTCTAGGAAATAAACTTTATTTACAGCACTTTTATAACATTCTTCAAGCGTTTTGAACTTGTTTTGTCGGAATATAGCTTTAAAAGGTGTAAACGCGTGCGCTGGACCCAAAATCGCTCCAAAATCGTAAACAATTTCAGCAATGTGTTCTGGAGATAGATTTATCCTAGGTCTACCTCCCCATTCTCCCAAAATATTTTTAGATGATGGTTTTAACTTTTTTTGTAGTTCTTTTACAGAATCAAAATCGGGGAAATAAATTACTTGGTGTATACTCTCATCGTCTTCAATCTCTGTCTGAAGTATAAAATTGATGCCTTTATATTCAAACACACTATTTGGGAGTTTCTTTAAGTTGCTTTGTAAGTATTGCATCCAATCAGGTTGAAATACGTCTCCCGTTCCAAGAATATGTAATCCCTTTAATTTGCATGTGTGTACCATCGAATCTAAGTTAAGAGATTGGGAAACTCCGATTGAATGGGGGCTGTGTATGTGAAGGTCTGCATTAAATATTCGCATTATTATGTTTCAATGTTTTGAGCTAGATTAAGTTTATCTTTTATTATAGTTTTGTAGAGTATCTAAAAAACCTAATGTCTACTTTTTTGTAAAGGTCTTTGAGAGTTTAAGTAAGTACAAATTCCAATTTTTCAAATGAGATTCGTACAATATATATTATATCGATTTATTAGAAGCAATTAAAACAATTTGCTCAGGGAAACCAGCGTGATTACCGAATAAAACTATAAATCCTCGCCTTATTATTAAGAAAATTATATATTTGTCAAGTTTATGATTTAGGTATAATTAAACTATCTCAAGTTCCTCTGATGCATCTAGTGCTAAGCTACTTTCACAAGTTAAAAGGCCCTGAAATTTATTTATCTTATCCAAATGCCCTTCTCGAACAGGATTTAATTGACAATTTAATTAGAATTTTCGATCTTGAGTTTAACGAGACATTTTTCGAAATTGTGTTAATCAACAAGAAGAAAAGAATCATAAATCTTTACTTCGAAATTCCTTCGGGTTGGGCACGTGGTAAAAAAGAGATGGTTATGCTATCTTTGATAATGAAGATTAAATACGATAGTAGAATGATATACTCCTTCCTGGTCGACGCTTCTCACAAAATTTTAAAAACAAATAATGTATACAAGGCATTCTATAAGTACAATGATTTTTATGATAATGACATCGAAATAGACCTTAATCACGAAATAGTCAAAAAAATTCTCTTTAATTGCCTTGAAAATTTGATAAAAAGGTTAGAATCAAAACCAAGCTAAATTTTTCGAGGAAAATTCATTTACATTAAGCTCCAATTATTTAGGATAAAATCAATTTAAGCGATTAATTGACATCAATTTTTTTTGATTGTTACATTTATATAAGGCAAAATCCCTTTACTACCAAATCTTATCGTCAAATTTTAACCTAAAAACCTAAATACAATTAATTCTTTTTAGAAAATGGGAAGACGAGGATGGGATACATGGCATCTTCGAGGGCATATACGATATCGTGAGTATATGTGCAAAAATATGCCTACACCAGAGTTTTATAATCAACAAATCCTGAACAAATGGGCTCTTAACTTAGTTAAGGTAAGAAACCGAAACGATGAAGTTTGAGTCAGTACCCAGACAGGAGACATGATTAGTCCCTTTATCCGCATAGAAACAGACGCCTAACACGAGAGAACTATTTCGATTATATGGATTAGCCCTAAAAATGAGGATTATAGAGTTAGTGTCCTAGGCTACATTCTATGCCAATACATTAAACATTCTTTGGTTAAAGAACTTTAAAAAAAACCTAAGGTATCAGATTTCATTAATTCTTTCAGTTCTTTGTTAATGATGCCTGATTCTTTGGTTTCCTTTAGATAGTTATTAAGTATCTTAGCGATTTTTTGAGCGTACTTTTTTAAAATTGCGCGTATAAATCCAATTTGAATTTTTAGATCGGTCGCTACACATAATACACCTTGTCCAATTTTAGTTGAAAATATCATCCCTTTTTTATATTCCGTTATTTGAAGATCAATACCCCCGTAACCTAGTACTTCACCTTGCTCCTCTCCCGCGATGAAAACGGCTCCCCCAATCGCTCCGATCTTTTCGACGCTAACTCCATCGTCAGTAAATTTAAATTTGGATTCGCTCATGATTGTGATACCTGCGTCATCTATAATTAACACGTGATATATTCCCGCCGTACTATTAATTATAGCCGTTAATATTTCTTTGAGGGTTTGTTCGTCTTGAGAGAAATTAATTATCGATCATCTCTTAAATTTGCTCATGTCCTTTTAACGTTATCTCACACTTAAAGGTGTACTATAGCTAATTTTTAGCCTTAAAATACTTATACCGCAAGATTATCAAACAAATATGTATATAAAAATATTATTGAACTAACTTATATTTCATGATGATATACATCACAAAAAACTAGCGAGAAGAAACGAAGAGTAATTGTATTTTATAGGTTAAATGGACTGAAATACCTTGTATCGTTTTATTACATCCTTTAATCGAATAAAACTGTCAGCTCGTTTCCTGTTTTTTTCAATTATTAAGAGAAGATTAATTTTGCTCATTTTATCGACCAAAGTCTTAATTTCAATATAGTCATCAGCGTTTTTTAATTTAAAACGATTTGATATTGTCAGTAAGGCAAGCTCGCTTTCTCCCAGATCAAATCCTAAACGATTTATTTTCGAACCAATCGGAAATCCGTCGTCGTCGGTCAATACCCCAGCCACCAGACTCGGAAAACATGTATTAATTTCATGGAAAAACTCGTTAATCTGGCCTTCGCAAATCAGTTCTTCCACGCGGCATCAACTCTATATTCGTCAAACCTAATTAGTTGTAACAAATATAGTTTGATTATAAAATGCGAGTATTACGTGTATATCACTTCGATACTATTAAAAAATAAAGGATAAGATTTTATTTCTTACCGTTTTTAACAGGTATACCCAGGTTAAGGTTTTCGGTTAATTCTGAGAACCTATTTCTCACAGTAACCTCAGTTACTAATGCGATTTGTGCTATTTTCCTTTGGGTTCTTTTTTCATTGCTTAGAATCGAAGCGGCGTAGATAGAAGCCGCGCATACTCCTGTAGGCCCTCTCCCAGAAGTTAATCCTCGAGAATCGGCCATGTTTATAATTTTTTTTGCTATTTTATAACACTGGGGAGTCAGTCTTAACTCCGAAATAAATCGGGGTAGAAAATCTGAAGCTTTTGTCGGATTCAAATTAAGTCCTAATTCTTTCGTTATAAATCGAAAGGACCTACCTATTTCTTTTTTATCTACTCGCGCAACTTCCGCAATTTCGTTTAAGGTCCGAGGTACTCCATAACATCTACACGCCGCATAAAGCGAGGCTGCCGCAACTCCTTCGATACTTCGCCCTCGAATTAAGTGTGCTTCTACTGCGTCGCGATAAATTTTTGCTGCACACTCCCTAAGATTCTTTTGAAGGTCGAGATTAGATGCCATTCTATCCAATTCTGAAAGAGCAAATGTAAGGTTTCGTTCTGTGGCGTCGCTTACCCTTATTCTGCTTTGCCACTTTCTCAAACGATATATCTGACCCCTTAATTTTGCGGGAATTTCTTTTCCAAATATATCGCGGTTTTTCCAATCAATCATCGTGCTAAGTCCCTTATCGTGTATCAGATAAGTCATTGGGGCTCCGGTTCTTGTTCGCTTTTTCTTTTGATCTGCATCGAATGCACGCCATTCTGGACCGTGATCAATGTGATTCTCTGATTGAACTAATCCACACTCCTCACATACAATTAATCCTCGGTTGTCGTCAAAAAATACTGGTTTACCGCATTCGTTGCAAATTGCTAAATTAATCCTAATATTATTTTCTAATGGTGCTTTAATTTCTTTCCAACTTGAAATAATTTACACCTTTTAACGAAAACGTTTACAGGAACTATTTAAGGCACTTAACCTGCTTTTACATATAGCGTATCGTCAGGATTAAAACTTGAATCTAAGGTGGGTTTAACTGAAATAAAAGGGTTCTTTACTGGACCAAAAATATCCTTCACTATTCCGATTTTATCGTAATTTTGATTGAACACTTCTTTTTTAAAAATCTTTTCAAGCCTTTTATTCCATGACTTAGCTCGAAAAATCAGATGTTGCTTCTTCGATATCCCGAGATAGAGTAATGAGTTAAGTTTTATCCAACTCAAATTTCCCTAAATACCGTGTTCCTAATTGATTAACACTGTTAAATGATTGAACTATATTTAAATATAACTGTTTTTTTGATCTATTTTTATAAAATTTGTCTTGAAAAGTCCGAATTTTTCTAGTAATTTGTCAAACTATTAATAATTATCGTAAGAGATTAGATTTTAGCGGTTGGAACTGATCACTTATCTCTTAAAAATATTTGAATAATAAAAAAAACATCCATATCTCGCATCTAATGCTAAAGTTTAAGAATAGAATTTTTGCAAATCGTATTTTTTAATACAGCTGCACTCTAAATCGCTTTTATCAAAAACATCTAAGTTTTGGCTTAGTACAAATTCCCGTAACAAATTTTTGTTATGCATCTCACAGTCTCTTTCAAGGCAGTTATGAATTCCTCTTGTAGTTCCTACTCCAGATGGTTCGCATAATACTCTTAATTCTTTTAAGTCCTCTTGTAGTATCGACCTTTTAAAAACGTCATATAAGGAGTAATACCACGGTGGACGATAACGATTTTGACGCCAAAAATGCTCTGCAAGGGTACCTTTTTGAATATTGAGAGGATTTACGGAAATAGAGTTAATATTTAAATCCTTAAGCGCGGTAATGGATGCGACACAATCGTCGATCGCAGAAATTTCATTTAAAAATATTGGTTTAAACAACAAATACGCTTTAATTCCAATTTCGTTTGTTTGGCATAATCTAAACGCTTCTATCAACATCTCTAAGGTTACCCCTTTATTAATGTAATGATTTCGTATCCAATCGTTTGTTGTTTCAACACCCACTCCGATTTCGAAGTATTTATTCTTGAAAAACTCTTTAATTTCTTTTAACATCAAGGAATTAATGTATTCGGGTCTTGATTCTACTACGACTTCCCTTACATTGTCAATTATTTCTATATTATTGTATATATAATGTCTAACCTCTTCAGCTATTTCGTTTTTGTCAAAAAAACTCCCTGAATTAAAAATTTTAAATATATAATCGACATCATCATTTTCAATTTCATTTAACTTCTGCTCCATAGCCACAGTAAACTGGTTTATGATATTCTGAGGTTTCAAAGGGATTGGGGATGTATCGTTGATGTATCCACAAACGGAGCATCCTCCTGTTTCACTTTGGGACCACGAGCAACCATTAGTTCTTAATATAATTGTAAAGCCTTTGCCAACATCGTTTAATAATCTATCTTCTTTTATCCAAAACGCAATTGGTTTATTTACTAAGCTAACATCTACCTTTCTTCTTTTTAAGCTTATATTTCGTAATGTTTTAATTTTTTCGCAAAGCTCGTTGTTTACACTCATGATTTTCTCATAATTTCTCGTATATTTCTACTATCTTTCCGTATTCAGAATTTTTAATGAAGTTATATCCTTGAACAAGTCTCCCTGTAGCGAGTACTTTAGTTTTAAGTTCGTTTAATATCAAAACATTGTTACCAGGAATCAGACTCTCGCTATAATCAATTATCCCTGATCGAAAAATGTTATTTCCAGTTATGGAATTGTCGTCGAAAGTAATGTAGCTATTTAGACTCTCACTAGTTAGAAGTCTATTACCCGCATTGATGGTTATATCTAACAATCCATCGATCTTGTTAAGCTTTCCTAATTTTTCGTTAGAGTTTGGGTCAAATAATTCAACGAAATTTTTATTTCGGGTTTTTCTTAGTTTTATTCCATTTTTGTATGCATACGCACTTGAACCTGCTCCGAACGAATAATCGCAAATCTTATGCAACTTTCGTTCCACTGTTTTAGAAATTATGGGTTTTGGAGGATTATCTCGTTTATGGGAATCTCTTGAATTTATCTCCTCTAATACCGTAAAAAACGATGCTAACGATTCTTTAGAGGTAGGATTATCTTGAACCTCGGTATACACAAATTCGTGATTTAACTTACTTTTCGCTCGTTCGCATATTTCTTTATATTGACCATCAATATGACAAACGATAGGAATTCTCTCATTGTATTTGCGAATTAACCCGACTAACATGTTTGTGGAAATTTGAAGCTCTTCCTCCGACCAATCGCCGGTCACTGAGATATCGTAAGAATTTACGGGATAAATATCCTCTAATTGCCTAGGGATTGCCCCTAATGGGGAAGTTAAAATAAACTCTTGGAAAAAAGAGAAGTTTGAAAATTTTCTAGTAACATCACTAAATTTTCGATGAGTTTTAGAATTAGAATATGGTTTCTTTGACGAGCAAGGCAGTAGAATAACAATTTCTGACCATGGTTCTGGTTCAAAATTGTTTAGAACTCGATTCCTGAACTCTTCAAAATCTGGTCGATGTTCTGAACTCGAACCAATACAGTCTATTTTTACTCTTTTCTGAAACAAAGGAGTCTCGTATCTCAGGGTTTGAAAGTAATCTTTATCTAAAACTCTAATCATTGACAACAAATTTAACTCAGATGTAGAAGTATGTTCGACAAAATTTCTAAAATCTTCGTAGGTTAAGTAATATTTGACCTTGTTCATGTAAGTTTTAATGGAGATCAGATTATGCAAGTACAACAATTCAGTTTCTTTAAATGGAGTAGAATCGGAAAGATGTTCTTTTAATTTTCCCCTACACAGATTACAGCAACAGTGTAATTCCTTTAATTTGTAAATCGGGAAGAATTTCTCAACACTGTTATATAAATTCTCAGCTGAAAGAAAGGATACGTACGATACATCGACCAAGTCAATACCAAGATAAAATAAAGTTGGTAAATATATAGGAAGCACTTTTCCCGAAGCAATTAAGACTAAATTATTATCTAATTCATTTTTTAATTTCCATAAACCGTCGAGGATGTTTCTAAAATTATGTAAATCGTTAAAAGTGTCGATTAAAAACAGGGCTTTAATGATATTTTTGTATTTCTTGATAATTGGAATGTACTGATCGATTATGCTTTTTGATTGGAAGATTCTTACGGTAAACCCGAAATTTATATCATGCTCTTTTTCTAAGAACCTTTGAACTAACTCAAAGTGTCGATTCAATTCATTTTCTGTAAATGTTCTAGAGATCGATGTAGAAGGTAAATTGAAAGGAATAATAGGAAACACCTTCCTATTAAGAAACAAATTGCGATGACTCGCGACAATTTCTGAAAACCTTTCAATGGTACCGTAGTGATAGAATAGGACGGTGCTATTTCTAAACTTACGCTCTAAAATTTGCTGATTTAACAAGGATTCGTCAAATACAATAAACGCATCGTGATCCTCGAACTCTTCTAGAAAATCTAAATTACTTAGCAGCGATTTAGTTAGAGGAATTATAATATTTGGAGTCAGAATATGATTTTTATTATCCGAAGAGATACTGATACGGCCTATTCTTGAATAACCAACACGATTTTTTCGTATATCGAAAAAGAAATTCATATTCTATCATTTGATAGTATTAACATATCCTATTTAGATTTAATACAAAAAGGATCTAATTTATCCTATTTTAAAATAAAATTCGTGTAGGTTATTCTCTCGTCTAGCACAAAATTAGTAAATGTATCCTCAATTTCTTCAGATTCATATAGATTTTTCATAAAAATACCGTAATCCTCGACTCTCTTTACGCGTACTATAGCAAATAATCCATACTGCTCACCTATTCGAAACAAATCAGTTATGTTTTTGTGTTTTACTAAATTATAGGCAAGTTCGTTGTATTTGGAGGGATCTTTCGGCTTAATTCGTAGAAGATATTTCCCTTCGTAACCAATTTGGTTTGGACTGAAATTTACGGTATAATTTAAGATAATTTCTTGAGCTTCAAGTCGTTTTATTCTATTATGAATAGTTGATTGTGATATGCCACCCTTACTGAGAGATCTTAAAGCTTCGCCATATTTTTTGTTAAGAAGCGCCTTTATTTCATAAGTTGAGATTGGTCTTAATCCTTGGTCATGCTGTAAGATCCTCAGAATTAGAGAATCCAACTCATCAATAGTAAAATGATCAATTATCACCTTTTTATTCAAGGATATTCCGTTACATTCTAACTTTTCTATTACTTTACTTGCCAACTGCTCGCTTTCTAGATTTTTACTATAATCGGAAATAACTATTTTCCCTGATGAAAAAATCAGAAGCGTTGCTCTTGGATCGTTCATGGTCAAAACTAACCCAGGAAATTTTTGAGGATTATATTGAATCTCTTCAGAATTCTCAGCAATCTCTTTTAAATTAAGCTTTTCTCCAATAAAAAAAGAAAACTTCGAGTTACTTAAGCTAATCCCATTTGTCTTGAAAATTTTTATAGTTTCTATGATTTGATACTTTTTAAAATAAGATTTTGCCATGATTTCGTCTATTTTGTTTAATATTTGATAATATTCTTCTGGAGTTTTGAAGATAAATAAAGCAAACAGAGAAAATTCGCCTATAATTCCGTCTAACATCCTTAATTGGGATATTTCTAACAAATCCTCGACCAATTCAGGTTCCTTCGGGTTGGTTTTTACCTCAATCATCACGTATTTCAAATTATTTGGGCGAATATTAGGTTGAACATTGATTGTAAAATTGTTAATAACTCCTTGCACCCTTAGATTATCAAGTTTATTCTGATATGTTTGCCTAGATAAACCTAACTTTCCTGAATTTTTAGAGATCACAAACTTGGTTTTGCCTGTTAAATTTTTAATAAAACTCTGAGCTTCCTCAAACTCTTTCTTATCGGTCATTATAACAGTTTTACACTTTTTTTATAAATGTAATTAACAAAGTGTTAACTATAGTATTTAAATATTATTAACAAATTGTTATATAATCAAAATCTGATTATCTTTACTAAAAAATTGGAGGAGACTTATCAGGATTGAGTTTTATAATAACTTCCAGCATATTGATTAGTCTTCTTATATATTTCTCCAAACACATTCTCGAACAAGCCAATAACCATTTATGTCTATTTTTCGGAATAGGGGGATTGATATAGTTCTCTTAATAAGTTCCTAAGATCGTCAGTTATTAGCTCCTCTCTTCTATTTTGTTCTCTAACGCACAATTTAAAATATAATGCATTTGTATCCGTTCTTACAACAAATGGATATGTATAGCATAACATGGGATTAAAGGGATGTCTCTGCTGAGACCAGTAAGCGGTACATTGAAGAGAGTCAGCATATCTAAAACAGAAAACTTTTTAGTCTCCCAGGGCCCTAAATTAACTGATACATGTTCGGCACTTCCTCCCACCACTGAAGTAGTGGGCTTCAGTGCCTAAGAATACTGTGAAGAGCCACTACCAAATAGAAGAAGAATTAGGTAAAAAATTGATTCATAATATGATCAGGAATTAATTTGTCCCTCCAAATATAATTACCATTTGTAGTTATTTCAAGCTTAGTATCTCCTGAAACTCCACAATTAGCCAATGCTTCAATAATTGAATTAAAATCATTTTTTCTAAATGACATTAAGCCCCAATATTCAGCATTCATATCTTTCAAAGGTGCAAGCTCCTTAAGGATATCATTTAAATTTTTCATACTAATGACATTCTTACTGAAAACGAATATTAGATAGGCAACTCCAGGAAATAATTCAATGTCTTGATTGCTAATCGCTCTTGTAAAATTATTTAGGTGAGCATAAATGTTTGATTCTAGCGATAATAAATTCTTAAATCCATCTTTTATTAGTAAGTCTCCACTCCAAAAAGCAAGTTTTTCTAATTTCGTAACCTTTGATATACCATTTAATAATCTCAGATAAGATTCCTCTCCATAATTTGAAAGATTTCCACTAAAAAAACTGATGAAGAAATTGCTATTATCATCTAAAATAGTTTCTCCTATGATTTCCTCAGAAATGGGGACTTCTTTTGTTTTAATCTTAGCCAGTTGCTTTAATGCTTCTTCCGCATTTTCTTGAACGCGAAAATATTCATCGTTCAATGCTTGTTTCAATGGTTCTACTGCACTGATATTTTTGGTTTTTCCTAAAAGAATCGCCGCTTCAGCTCGAATCTTTTCATCATTATTTTTTAAAGCTTGGGTAAGAGAAGGTATCACTTTTTCGTTCTTTATTTTACCTAGAATTTGTATAACTGTAAAACGCACTTCTTCGAATTTCGAATTTAGGGCGTATTCTAATGGTCTTATTGCTTCTATGTCTTTAATATCATCAATTTTGTCAAGAATTTCTTTAACAGTATATTTATTGAGTAGTCTACTAGTTTCATTACTATCTTGTAAAATTTGGATTAATGGCTCGATAATCTTTATTCCTTTAACATAGTCAATCTTGTGAAGTGCGTTTAAGGCGTACATCCCAACTGTTTTATCTTCGTCCGTTAAAGCATAAATCAATGATTCAATAACCCTCGGATCATTAATTTTAAATTTAGTAAGTCCTTCCGCAGCATTCTCTCGGATAAATTCATCACGGCTTTTTAAAGCTTCTGATAATGGATGAATGACTTTTTCATCTTTTATTTCAGAAAGACGAAAAACTGCAGCCAATCTTACTCTCCTGTCTTCATCATCCAAGAGTCGACTTAATGGTTCAATTATCCTTGGATTATTTAAAAATTCGTTGAACTGTAAATGATTGACAGTATAAAGTCTAACATCCTCATCTTTATCCCGTAGAGCTTCGATTATAATTTCAATATTTTCTGTATTAAGTATCTCAGATCCTCTTGACTGAATTCTTACACTTTTAATTTTCTTAATAGCGTCAAATACCTTAGTGCGAACACCGAATTCCTTATCATTTCTAATTCGGGTTAACGGTTCTAATGCTCTCTGCTCTCTAAGCTCACCAAGAGACCATGCAGCATAAGCTCGAACATACTCATCTTTATCACCTAATGCTTGGATTAAAGGGTCTACCGCTCTTGCATCTTTGAGCTTACCAAGTGCCTCTGCTGCTGCCCTTCGAGTATTTTCATAGTTGTCTTTTAAAGCTTGAATTAAAGGCTCTACTGCTTTAATATTTTTATACTCGCCAAGTACCTCTGCAGCTGTCCATCGAATGTGATAATTATATTGCGTTTTTAAGGCATTAATTATTGCTTCTAGCGCTCTGTTATCTTTAATCTTTCCTAAAGCTTTTATCGCCTTCCAACGATTTGGTTTAAAATCATCTTGTAGAAGTTGAATTAAGGGTTCTACGGCTCTTGGATCTTTGATTTCACCTAAAGCCTCGATTATGTATTCTTTCAAACTTCCGCTTATTTTCTGTAACGCTTCGATTAAGGGTTCTACGGCTCTATTATCTCTAAGTCCACCTAGTGCCACAGTTGCATTTCTAAAAATATCGTAATTCTTGCTATATAGGGCTTGGGTAAATTGTTCTATCACAATTTCATCTTTAATTTCAGAAAGTGCTTTTATGGCTTCGTTACGAACTGTTTCGTGTTTATTTTTTAATGAAATTTTAATTAGTCCTTTTATATCTCCTCTTTTTTTCATTTTCTCAATCTTAGAACTCATTTTTTCCCATACTCCATTCAAAGTCCTAAATAAAACTTTATTGGCTATTAGACATTTTTCGGTCAATTTTTAAATGTTTTTAAATGTTTTTAAATGTTCTTCAACTACCTATTGTGTTATTACTAGTAGACGACCACAAAAGCCTTAAAATTAGTCTTTCACCGATATTTGCTCCTTAAGCCTGAACTTTGCTGATCGGAATAAGACATAATTAATATTTTCGTTTTTTTCCAGAAAACCTGGTGTTTACATCCTGAAAGTGGAAGAAAGGGATTAGATGATATTGCGGGTTTAGTATTAGGAAAGGAACATCAGAAACTAACAGTAGATCGAACTCAATTGGGGGTGCTCTGGAGGAATGGATTAGAGGATCCTCAAGCCTCTCCATCCAAAAACGATTCTTATCTCTATAACTCAAATTCGAAGAACCTAGCGCGGGAATCAGATCTCGGATTTTGCGAATGTATTCCTGTATCTCGTGAACAATCTCTTGATACTTCACTTGTCTTTACCCTCTTCGTTTTTAGGTTCAAATGTAAATTCTTCGTAAAATTTTACAAATTCGTAATGACGAGTCTGGTCAAACCTTCTAAGCGAATGAAGCTTGAGGTATGTTCCCGTCCTACCTCCGTTAGCAACGCTTTTAGTAAACAAGTTTACTCTTGTCTACAAAACACGGCTCTAAATTATGGTATGAGGGTGGATGACTGGCAGAAACACACTAGATGGGGAAAAGATAGATTCGAATGGAACAGTTTTCAAGATGATCGCAAAGATTACATTAACAGGTTGGAGTAGAGTTTGAACTTAGCAATCAAGTATGTCTATTCTGCCTTTGATTGGGTGATTACGTAAGTTCAGAGTTATCAATGCAAGGCAAACGATTTGGAGGAAGTCGTCGAAGGTACAGCTTCCGTTCTGTATTTAAAGCTAACTTTGTTAAGCGTTCAAGAAATAATTTCGATAATGGGACTTTACGCAAGTCTATCGTCCGTTTCCGTCTCGATAACTGTAGGAAAATTAAAGTAAAACTATAAATTATTACTCTCCTTTTATTTATATTAATGTAAGCCCTATTACTTGACAATGAAAGACGAACCATACATCCGTTATAAAGGAGAGAAGTATTTCGTAAAAGATAACGAATTGAGATTGTATAATTTGGATATTACTTCACTCTACGAGCTCGAAGGGCTCGAAAACTTGAAAGATTTGAAAAGGTTGTCGATAGATTCAAATTCTATTAAAAAAATTGAAGGTTTAGACCATTTAACCAACTTAAGAAGCTTAAGCTTGTTCGGTAATTTTAGCAAAATTGAAAATCTAACTAATTTAACAAATTTAGTCACTTTAGACTTGGGATCACTCAAACTTACAAGTATCCAAGGATTGGAGAGTAATACGCGGTTAGCTTCCCTGTACATTTGGGGTAATGTAGAGAAAATACAGGGGTTAGACGCCCTCTTGGAGTTAGAAGTGTTGGAATTAGAATGCAACAAAATTGCCAAGATAGAGAACCTTAACCATCTCAAAAAGTTATACTACTTAAATTTAGGCGATAATCTAATAAGAAAAGTCGAAAATTTAGACGGATTGGAGCGCTTGGGGGTGCTATTACTCGGGTGTAATCGCATAACTTCGACTGAAGGGTGCTGCTACTTACCAAACCTCGAAGAACTCTCCCTTTCAGGCAATCAGCTCACGAATCTGGAAAACCTTGGGCGGCTGAAAACTCCCAAGGAAATAAATTTGGAAGATAACCAAATCAGCTCCTTAGAGGGCATCCAAGGGCTCGACAATTTAAGGGATCTTCACCTGCAAAATAACCAAATAACGGATGTTAGTCCTCTCAATTCGCTTAAAAATTTGAGATATCTCGATCTAACCAATAATCGCGTCAAATCCATTGAAAGTCTCACCGATTTGCCCCTACTTGGGGGACTCGACTTGGTTAATAACGACCTTCAAACTATCGAGCATTTTGGACAGTTTCCGGCCCTGTCAATTGTAACTTTAGACGGAAATGAAAAGATTACGCATTATTCCGACGAAATGCTCCCCGAACTAAAGCAGAAATATCGAGAAAAAAAGAGGAGAGAAGCCCTCTTACAAGAAAAACTTCGCTAAGTTGAGTACGATTAAGTGTTCCTTGTGCATTTCAACCAAAAAGACCTTTATTCGTTAATTAAGGACTTATTTTTGTTTCAATCTTTCCGTATTTTAGATTATTGGGTTGAATATTAGGATGAACATTGATTGTAAAATTGTTAATAACCCCTTGCGTTCTTAGATTATCAATCTTGTTCTAATATGTCTGTCTAGGAAATCCAATCGCTTGTGGATTCTTAGAAATGACGAACTTGGTATTTCTTATTAATTTTTTACAAATTGGTGGACTTTACTGGATTTAAAACATTTATTCGTTCTAACACTTTTGCATTTTTGTTTAGTGATAATAAAAAAGAGTTAAATCAAATTTATTTATATATTTGCATTCAACCAAAAAAGCATTTATTAGTTAATTAAACTTATTTTTTATAATACCTAAAATGTGACTTAATTATGGAAAATTTTAAAGTTGCCGATGTATCTCTCGCTGAGAAGGGTAAAGAAGCGTTATATATCGCAGAAAATAAAATGCCAGTAACGGCGAGAATTCTCCGAGACCGATTTTCTAAGGAAAAACCTTTGGAAGGAATAACAATTGCTGGGTGTCTCCATGTAACTAAGGAAACGGGCAATTTAGCAAGGACATTGAAAGCCGGTGGTGCTGAAGTGTATCTGTGCGGTAGCAACCCACTATCTACGCAAGATGATGTGGCAGCAGCGTTAGTTGAAGAAGGAATCCATGTCTACGCATGGCACGGAAACACTGACGAAGAATTTTATTGGTGCATAAGGCAGTGCTTGGATGCAAAACCAAATATATTAATCGACGATGGCGCAGATATGATAGTTACTGCTCACAAAGAATACGAACATCTCATTACTTCAGGAACGATTTTAGCGTGTCAAGAAGAAACTACTACTGGAGTAAAGAGATTTAGAGCTATGGAGAAGAAAGGCGTGTTAAAAGTACCTCTATTTCCTGTAAACGACGCAAGATGCAAAAATCAATTTGATAACGAGTTAGGCACTGGACAAGGAATTGTGTCCGCTATATATGGAATGCATGTATTATTTGCCGGAAAGAATGTAGTTATCGGAGGATTTGGGCATTGTAGTTCGGGAATGGCACTACGCGCAAGAGGACTTGGTGCTAATGTTACTGTAACTGAAGTCGATCCGATTAAAGCATTGCAAGCCAAGTTTGCTGGATATAATGTTGTACCTATCTTACAAACACTTCCTTACGCAGATATAATACTAACTGCCACAGGGTGCAAACACGTAATACCTCCGAAGCCTGAAGTTTTTAAAACCTTGAAAGACGGAGTAATATTAGGAAACCTTGGCCACTTCGATATTGAAAATTTATCACCTAACGTGTTAAATCAATAAATTCCGACCAAGGAACTATACAAATACGCCAAAGAAATTAAACCCATTCGAAGCGATGTTGAGGAATTAGTCTTCCCCGACGGTAAAAAAGCATACTTACTTGCAAAAGGAAGATTGGCGAATCTAGTCCTATCAGAAGGTCATCCTAGCGAAGTCATGGACATGAGTTTCGGATTGCAGTCGTTAATGTCCGAATATATTGTGAAAAACAAGGATTCGTTAAAACCTGGAATGGTTGATGTGCCTGTAGAAATAGACGATAAAGTAGGCTATTTAAAACTGCAATCTATGGGCGTAGAAATCGATAAACTTACTGAAGAGCAGTATAACTACATCCATGGCTACGAAGAAGGGACTTAAGTACTAATTGGGTATTCCCTTTATTTTTTTTAATTTTAATTAAAAATATATTTATAAATCCTCATTTGTTTTGGTAAAATATATTTAGCGTAATTTGGTAATTTTGGGATTAACATTGGATATTTATCAATCCAATCATTAAGAATTTTCTTAATATTTCTTTCGAGATTTAAACATAATGCTCTTTTTTCTATATCAGTAAAAGTAAACATATTCTTCCTATCATTCGCTAAGATTTTCGGATAGAATCTTTCTATGAAATGGTTTCTACCAGTTTCATCAGTTAGATATTTTAAAATAAATGCACCAATTCCTTTTCTTTCTATATATTCTCTTCTAACAAGAAAGGATTCCCACCTATTAATTCCATTTTTTAGCTTTTTATAATGACAAGGAATATCTTTTCTGTTGTTAATTCTCCATTTTAGTAATTCTCTAATCAAAAATGGTTGATTTTCGTGTGAAGGGTGATATTTGGTTATTGTTAATACTATTCTATTAGGATTAATGGTATTTTTATTCTGTGGAAAAATGTGATGACGACTAAAAGTATACCATTCAGGAGGGTAGTTTTTTATAAAACACTCTAACGGTAAAGGCTTACACATCAATAAATCGATAAAAAGATCTCTAATGGTTAATACTGTACAATGGAATCTAATTACATCCTCGTTATGCCAAAATAAGTGATATTCTGAATCCCGTAGTGATTCAAGATATTCGATATAATTGTCAATAAGGTTATTTGCTTTTTTAGAAAATCTAGAATTATTAGGAAGCAATTTTTTCATAGTTATACATTGTTCAAGAGATATTTTCCACCCATCCTTAATTTTAGATGAAAACAAAATTCCTTTAGGGTTATTCGAAACTTTTCTACTATATTCGTTAATACTATAGTTATCTTTCTTAAATTCTGCAAGAGTTAAATAGGTGTAAAAAATGACTTCGAATTCCCCAATAACATATTCATTTAATATGTTATTTTCAAGCATAAGTTTAACTATTAAATTATAACATTTTCCTTTAAGCTCATTTAAGGAGTTCTGATTTTTTAACTTAATATTGCAGTTTTTAAATGAGTTTTCTCTCAATAGAAATATAGAAGAAAGCAAATTAAAGTATTTGTTAACCTGTTCAAATTCCAAGTCTTTCTTAAGGTTTTCGCTTAATAAATTTAAATACACTCTATTTTTTCCCAATAATAAAGAAATATCTGAAAAACCTAAAGGTTTATTCACGTAATTACTTAAGATTAATGCGATCTGAACTCTTAAATCAGATTTTTTTCCCTTCTCTTCTAAATAATGGGATATTGCCTTATCGGCATAAATTTTAACCTTGCTTGGGAAATATTTACCAGTTGAGTGAATTAGTTTCAATAAAGATTTAAACCGGAATTTTAAATTTTTATTCTTACTAATTGGCATAGCCCAATTCCTCTTAAAATTAGAATAACTAATACCAAGGATTCTAGCTATATTCTTTTTGCCTATTTTTCCCTCAAAATGATGAAATTCATCTTCATTTTGTTTAATATTAAAACACTTTTTATCCTTCAACTTGCGAATATGTCTTACAATATCAGCTTCATAGTCATCTATTATGTTAATTAAACTTTTTATCAATTTAGAAGCATTCATTTTAATAATTTCCTCATTTAATAATTCCAAATTGTATTTTTAAGTTATTAAATAATCAATAATATTATGTGGGAGTCAAATTTGTAATTTTTCAAACATAGTTATGGTTTTTATTTAAATCATTTTTATTTAAAGAAAAAAAATTTCTTACATATTTAACAAACAAAATATCTGATCAATAAATTGATAATACTCTAGTATACTAAGTGATCTATTTGCTAATTAACGAAATATAATATTTTTTTAATTCTATCACATGATTATATAATTCAATAATTGTAGATTTTCAATTTATCACGAATAAACTTTAGGTGGAAAATTATCAAAAAAAAAATTTACGGTAATTAGTCAAACAGAATTTTTCTCATTTTTATGTAATTTTTAGAGGGGAAATTCTATCTCTCAAAATTTATCGTTAAAAATTAATTTCCCAAATAGGTATCCATAAAGGAATAATAT
>JAHPYY010000202.1 GCA_019058515.1 Promethearchaeota archaeon | reverse complement strand
TATATCAATTATTTTTGATATAATATCTGTATGGACAAAGAATTTTAAAGAAGCTGAAGCTACAGGGGCTAAGGCTTTAATATCTTATTGTGGTGGTTGCATATATTTGCTTTGGGCTGCCAAAGAACTGTTAAGAAGTAAAATTGACATCTATCACATCATTGAAGTGATAAGAATGGCGATGGGGGAAAAGTTAAATTATCCTAAAGCACACATTAATCGAGCGTGGGACATCATCGCAATAATGACTTATTCACTAATGAATTCTTTGGTTAGGAAAAATTTCTACATTTCTAAAATTACTTACGATGATAACTTCAGCACTTTCAAGCCAAAGAAGTATTATCTATTAAAATTCATTAGGTATGCGTTTAACATTTCAATTGTGAAATATTTATTTACAAAAATGTTTTCTCTAGCAATGCCTTTTATGAAAACAAGATAATAGTACTCGAGGTGATGTTAATTTTCGTTCATATGTCAATTCATTATCCCAAAAAAGATAAAGAAAGTTTATTAATCGACTCAATGCATCGATTTGGAAAAGCAATGGAAGGAAAAAAAGGATTAATAATGGCTCACACTACTAAAGACGAAGATTCAGGAAATCTGGTTGGTCTTGCAATTTGGGACTCAAAAGAAGCGTGGATGGAGGCTAGACCAGCAATGATTAAGGCGGTAAAAGATAATCCGTTTGAAGAATGGGAGTTAAAAGAACCTGATGTATTCCATTTAAAATTAGTATGATATAACTATTTTGAAGTATTTTTTTATAGTGGTGTAAAAAGTGGGAGAACTATCATTAACCAGTCCTAAGTTTAAACATATGGGAGTGATTCCTAAAAAATATACATGTCAAGACGAAGAAGTTAACCCCCCATTGCAAATTTCAGGAGTACCACAAGACGCTAAAAGCTTAGCGCTTATCGTGATAGATCCTGATGCTCCTATGGGTATAATGGTAACTCATTGGGTAATTTTTAATCTCAATCCAACTACTACAGAAATCAGCGAAGGGAGCTCTATTGAAGAGGGGATGGTAGGAAAAAACATGAGGGGAAAAAATAAGTATATGGGACCGTGTCCACCGAGAGGAACACATAGGTATATTTTTAAATTATACGCTCTGGATACACTACTCAATTTAGATTCTAAAAATCGTAAAAAAAAAGTAATAAAAGCCATGAATGGGCATATTATCGAAAAAACCGAATTGATTGGAACTTATTCTAAACAGAAATAAGCAACATATTATTTTGAGCGAAGTAATTAACCCTAATGTCGTAAAACTAGCAAAATTTCAAAAGCAATTAGGAAATAATGTAGCGCAATGTTTGACTTGTGAAAGAAGGTGTAAAATCTCAGAAGGTAAAGTAGGATTTTGTAAAACTCGAATAAATAACCACGGGCAGATTTATTCAATTGTTTTTGGTTTGCTTCCCGCAATATCAATTAATCCTATAGAAAAAAAGCCACTTTTTCACTTTTATCCAGGAACTAAAGCCTTAACGGTTGGAACCTATGGATGTAATTTCTCTTGTTTTTGGTGTCAAAATCATCACCTATCGAAAAGAGATCCTTTAAAGGCAATTGAATTCACTAATTCAAACAATTTTATAACCCCAACAAAATTTATACAAATCGCCTTAAAAAAAAAATGCGAGGGAACATCGATCTCTTTTAACGAGCCAACCTTGCTGTTTGAATACTCCTTAGAAGTTTTTAAACTGGCAAAACAGAACGGATTGTACAACACCTATGTTACTAATGGCTATATGACAGAAAAAGTTTTGATGAGTTTAAAAGAAGCGGGTCTAGATGCCATGAACATTGACATCAAGGGAGGACGCGATATGGTTCAAAAATATTGCGGCGTTAACAACGAAGTGGTTTGGAGAAACGCGGGAATCGCAATTGATATTGGAGTTCACATCGAAATAACTACCCTGTTAATTGAAGATTTCAATACCGATAAGAGGATTATAGAAAATATAGTCACTCGAGTATTTACCGATTTAGGCGAGTACACACCTTTCCACATCACGAGATTCCATCCAGATTATGAATCTTTTAAATACGGATTAACAAAACCAACTCCCACTAAGTCACTTTTTGATGCGTACGACATTGCAAAAAAAATTGGATTAAAGTACGTGTATTTAGGAAATGTAGGTAAAACAGACTTTGAAAACACAGTTTGTCCTAAATGCTCAAGGACAGTCATAACAAGATCTATTATGGGAGTAACGGAAAAAAATGTTGACTCAAAAGGCAATTGCGAGTATTGTGGATTTCATATATGCGAAGTATAACCGAAACGGATAAGAACACAAGCCCTATGATTTCTTATACACGGAATCAAGCCAATCACCCGAATTGTTGATGAATTGTTGTAACTCTTTGTTGTTAAAATCGTGAGTTGCATTTTCTACTATTATGTATTTTTTCCTTGTGGTGTCAGGGATTAAATTATACGCATCCTTTGTCCACTTAGGATTGACTACAACATCTTTTTCACCTTGGATAATTAGGCAAGGAATTGTTAATTTTTCTAAGTCCATATTTGGATTGTAATTCTCGAGATCGTTGACGAACGAGATATCAATAGAAACATCTTCAACTTCTCCAGAAGATTTAAGCGAAAGGGGCTTTTTTAATAAGGAATTGCGGAATGCTTTAGTGTCCATCAACTCTCTAACATAAAAACCTGGAGCCCAAAAAATTACTATATTTACATTTTGTAAATTAGCTGCGAGAATGGTCAAACCCCCAAAAGAAAGCCCTATTAACGCAATTTTTTTGTAATCGTTGTCTATTACCCAATTATAAACGCTCTTTAAATCCTTTACTTGCTTGGTGAGCGTAATAAATTCCCGTTCGTTCTCTCCTGAACCAGAAAAATCAAAGATTAACACA
The DNA here is from genome assembly GCA_019058515.1 of Promethearchaeota archaeon. Next base: position 15,097 of record JAHPYY010000202.1, on the reverse strand, counting down.
TCGTATCCTCTTTTGGTTAATTCTTTAGCTGTTTCGGGAAAACGCCCCCACTCGTATTTATCTCCGGTAAATCCATGACACATTATAACAATTGGACTTCTTTCTGTCTCACTTGTTACATTTGGGAGTTCTTTTTGATATAGAATTGCATGTAATTGGTTATTACGAGGAGTATTTATTAAAAACTTTTGCTCTTTCATTGTATTAGAAGTAATTAAACCAATAAGTTTAACTTTTGCTAGCACATTTTTTAATCGATTGAATCGAGTTAAAAATCTAATCTTACTGATTTAGATGTTGGATCAATGTGAAAATAAATTTACTAAAGTAAATGGCATAAATATTTGTTACAAAGAATTTGGTATAATTTCGAATTACCCTGTTATTTTTATTCACGGTTTTGGGTCAAAAAAAGAAACATACATCGGTCAGGTGGACGATTTATCGAAAGATTTTAGAGCAATAATCTTTGATAATCGAGGTGCAGGTAGGTCAGATCGCCCTGAGGGGCCCTATACCATGGATATTTACATTGATGATACTATTGGATTGATGGATTATCTAAACATTGAACAAGCGCACATCGTAGGGTTTTCAATGGGGGGTATGATTGCTCAAAATTTAGCACTTAAGTTTCCAGAAAGGGTTAACAAAATGGTTCTCATCAATACATACGGACAGATTTCGAATAAAATCGCAGTTGACAAATTTAAAGAAGCTCAATACGTAAAGATAGAATTGATTAAAAACAATCCGGAAAAGGCTTTCTGGGATAGCACAACTATGGGTTTTCACGTTAAGTTTCGTAAGCGAATGAAGTTAAACCCTCCCTCAAAATTTTATGGTTTATGGTCCGCTAATGATCTCATTGACTATATAAAGTCAGATCCACCGTCTTCTAAAGATATTGATAATATGGTTCACGCAGTAAAAGGTCACGATTTTTTAGATAAGTTAAGTTCGATTAAAATTCGAACCCTTGTGCTTGCTGCTTCCCACGATAAATTAACGCCCCCTGAAGCTTTAAAGGAAATTCATAATAAGCTACCAAATAGCGAATATATAGTAATTGAAAAAGCTGGGCATGAATCTCCTAAAGAGAAAGCACCACAAGTTAATAGGGCGATTTTGGATTTTTTAAGAAGTTAGTCATATCTAAATTATAATGTAAAAATTTTAAATTATCTCTTTATTCTAATCCTTATGACGGAACAGTTTGCGGAAATTAACGGAATAAAAATATGCTATGAAGTTCTCGGTAAAGACGATGGTTACCCGGTTTTTTTAATTCATGGATTTGGAGCGAAGAAAGAAACTTGGATAGCACAAGTAGGCGAACTTTCTAAACATTTTAAAGTTGTTAGATTTGACAATCGTGGCGCGGGAAAATCGGATAGACCAGACGGACCGTATACCATGGAAATTTTTGCTGATGATATTAATTCATTAATGGATTATCTTAATATTGGAAAAGCTCATGTTATAGGCTGGAGTCTAGGAGGAATGATTACGCAAAATTTCGTGCTTAAATATCCAGAACGAGTAAATCGTGTAGTAATGATTAACACAAATTATGGATTTCCAGACGAAGGAGGTCCAAAAGTGTATAAAGAAATGAGGTTACGTGGTTTGGAAGAGCTGAAAGAAGATCCGAATCAAGCTTTTTGGAACAGCGCAAGAACTGGTTATCATATGAAATTCAGAAAGGAAATGGAAGCAAATCCAAAGAAAAAGTTTTACGACATTTGGTCAGCAGAAGATCTTATCAAAGAAAGCACAATCGACCCTCCCACTATTCATGATATAGAAAGCCAAGCTGAAGCGTTAAATACGCATAGTACCTTTGACAGATTAGATCAAATTAAGAATCATACTCTTTTAATAACTGGTTCCCATGATAGATTAACGCCTAGATCTGTTATGGAAGAGATGAACAACAAAATTCAAAACAGTAAATTAGTAGTTATTGAAAAAGCAGGTCATAACGCTCCTTTGTCTAGAGCTCTAGAAGTAAACAAAGCGATTATTGATTTTCTTAAAGGTGCTGACTGATATTAGAAATCTTCGGGATTTAAAAAAAAGGATAAGATTCGATAATAATTGTTAAAGATTTCTTTTCTAATTATTACTTACTACTTATTATTACTTCTTACTATTTTGTTTTTAATTTTTACTACACGATTAAAAGCGATAATTACGACTTCCATACATACTAGGAGGTGCTGCCTCGGTTACCACAACATTTACAGCTTGTGGACCTTTTTTTCCTTCTGTAATTTCAAAATCAACTTTGTCGTGTTCATGTAAAGTTTTGTATTCATCCTCATCTTTAACAATGGCGGTGTAATGAACGAACACATCTCCATGTTCTTCAGTTTGGATGAAACCATAGCCTTTACGGCTATTAAACCATTTTACTTCTCCACTTACCAATTTTAAAACCAATTTTGTTATATGTTGTTTTTGTGTGATTCAATGAATCACATTAGGTATAGGAATTAAGGTGTAATAAACTTTCACTCTTTTTTTTATAGAATACCAGAGTAAATTTGATATCGATTTATAGGTATAGGAAAAAGGTAAGTTTCTGGCAATTTTAGATCTATTAATAATAATTATTAATTAGGTTATTTCTGAATTTCAAGCTTTTCTTGTTGAAATGATTGACCATTTGTACAGAAAAACATTAAAGCCATAGCAGGAAGGGAAATTGTGCACATGATAACTCCTAACCAGAAACTTGTATAAAATTGTAACATAGAGGTGACAATTAACGGGCCAATTATTTGGGCAAATGAATCCAAAGCTGACGAGTATCCATTAATTTTCCCTTGAATCTTAGGAGATACAGATTGAGATATTTGAGAATTCATAGGACCTCTCGTAATAGACGCAGCAAAACTAATTAAGAGTAGTAATATCAAGAGCATCAAGGGATGAAATACAATTCCTAATAGGAAAAATGTAATTGAGAACATGACTAAGCCAAATTTAATTGCATTGCGTTCTCCGAGTTTTTTTACGGTCGGCTTAAACGCAGTAAATCGAATAGTAGCTCGGATTGAGCCAGAGAGCATTAACAATAGACCTATTTCAAAAGCGCTAAGCCCTAAGACGAGAGCTCCTATAAATGAAATTGAAACCATAGCTATGGTAAAGGAAGAAGTGTGAAATCCCCAGATTACCAACAATAATACCGCTTTTCTATTATTTTTAATTTTTTCATTTGAACTCATAGAAATTTTTTTATGATGTAGTCGTTTTGATTTAGGCCAAGTTTCATTTAGGAAAAGGATAGTTAATACCATTGTAAGTAGCGATAATCCAGCTGCAAACAAACCAGGAGCTATTATACCCCCAATAGAAAAAAGAAGTCCTCCTAATCCTGGACCAATTAGTGAAGCTAAAACATGAGCCACTCCGATATTTGCCATTTGAAAACCTCGCTCCTTAGGAGGAACTTCATCGCTAATCACGGCTTTTGCTATGGGAAAGTTACCACCAAACACGCCATCAATTATTCTACTAATTACTAATAATACTAATGAATTTGAAAACGCAAATATTAAAAATCCAACAAATGTTCCTGCTTGAGATATCAATAAGAGGGACCTTCTACCAAATTTATCGCTAAGCTTCCCGAGAATTGGACCAAATACAAATGAAAACATTGCGTTGACCGACATAACGATGCCAATAATAAATGTTGTAGTGTTAAAGATAACCTGTATGTATGGGGCAAGAGGGATAATTAGGGAAAATCCAAGAATATCAATAAAAACGGCGATCCAGAGAGGTGTTAAGTTTTTATATTTGAAAAACTTCCTATTGTTTTGTAAATCGTCTGAATGAATTGATTCTTTCATTTTAATCAATATTCAAAATGATTCTTATTATGATCTTTAATGTAAATTATAGAAAATCCCAGTTATTTTATAGAGAGAGACTCCTAACAAAAACTTTTCTTTTATAAAATCAAATCTATTAAAAAATTTTAAAGAGGAGTGAGGTATATTTGTATTTTAGATACTTATTAGAATATTGATGCAATTTGTCAGAAAAAGTTAAATATCCATTTCTTGATTTCTTAAAAATAAGTTTGATAAGCTTCATCGTTCCTTTGTACATCTGTTTACTTATCTTCATATTGTTTGAATTCATTGTAATGGAGTTATTTCAATTCTCGACCATATTTCACATTTTAAGCTTAGCGATACTGTTTTTAGGATTATACTATCTATACCTAATACTGCTTATTGAATTCGTCGCATTATGGGTTAGAAAATGGAATAAGAGATCTCCTCCACAACAAGGCGTGTTCAAACGAGAATTAGACGATTTTAGCAAACCAGAAGCGATTATGCTTAAGTATTACCATAAGCGGGGGTTTATCATCAAATTCCCTATCTGGTTGAGCTCCAAATCACCATTCCCATGGCTGGTTAATAGGGCGTTGAGGAGAATTGGTCATAATAAGTTATCAAATAATGTTATTTACTGTGATGCGTATGTAGGTCTTGAATTTACGATAATTGGAGATAACACATTCTTCTATCCCACATCGACTGTTTCGAGCCACGCAGTCAACTCCATATTCGGAAAAATCAGCATTATTAAAATAATCTTTGGGAACAACACCATATTTTATCCCGGTGTGGTAGCGGGTCCAGGAGTAATAACCTTAGATAAAAACACATTCCTCCCAAATTCAGTGTTACCTAAGAATTGGAGGAGTAAAATTGAAGAAGCACAGTTCCAAGGAAGTCCTGCAAGGAGAATTCCTGTAAAGGACGAAGAAAATAAAGATTAGGGCTTCTTCAAAAGCATTTTAACATAATTATCTTGAATAATAGAATATAGTTAAATATTTCAGAAATTCATAAAGGAAATTAACTACTTTCTAGTTTTAGGAATCCTTATATAGAAGATTAACTAAATAGTCTCTAATATATAATTTATCAAGAATAATCCATCTTTTAGGAATTGTTAAAAAATGAGTAAAATTAACAATCAAGAAACTTATAAAGAACCTTCGCTTCTAAACACGATTTCCTACGGAACGGCCAGTTTCTGGTCGATATTTGCTAACACGATCTTCGGTTCGTATGTGTTCTTTTTTTACGAGGCAGTAATTGGATTGGAGACAATTTATGTGTTTCTAGCCATGCTTATCTTCACGGTGTGGGACGCTATAAACGATCCGCTTATTGGACATCTCACAGATAGAATTACTAGGGTTACAAGAAAAATTGGCAAACGATTTATTTGGATCATCATAGGAATTATTCCAGCGAATTTTGTCTATGCGCTTCTGTTTATGCCACCTGTAACGGATCCTACTGAAAATTCTTTGCTACTATTCGGTTGGATCCTATTAGTTACTTGCTTATTTGATTCTTTAACAACCTTAAGTTTAGTAAATGTTGGGGCTCTTTTTCCTGACAAATTTCGAACAGATAGTGCTCGCAGAAGAGCTACGGGGTGGAGTACACCTCTTTCGATGATTGCACTACCTATTGCTACTATAGTACCTCCTATTTTATTAGCTATTGGGGGAGGTTTACAAGATCCAAGCGCTTATGTACTTATGATTTGGGTCTGTATTGGGATAATTGCTCCTGTATCGATATTATTTTTGCCAGGAATGGTTGAAAATAAAGAAATGATTGATCGATATTACGTTGCTAAGGAAAAACCTCAGGGATTTATCCCCACTTTAAAATCCACCTTGAAACAAAAAAGCTTCGCATCTTACTTAGTACTCTTCTTTGGATTTCAGATTGTAACAGGATCCTTAACCGCTTCTATTCCCTACGCAGTCAATTTTGTGTTACAGGGTTCTGAATTAGATATAATACTGCTATTTACGGCATTTCTCATTGGAGCAATTGTATCTGTTCCCATATGGATATTGATTTCAAAACGAGTTCAAAATAATAAAAAGATGGCTGTTATTGGAGGAATATGTTTAACATTTGGAACTTTACTAACTGCATTTTATATTGGTATTATCGACTCGATGATATACCAAGCCATTTTAGGATTTACGATGGGGAATTTCTGGGCGTTAACCGCCGTTTGGTTTGCTGATGTTCTCGACGAGCGCGTAGTTTTAACGCGATCTGATGTAAGAGGAGCAGTAGTAGGTGTTCAAAGTTTTTTCTCAAGATTATCACGAGCGGTCCAGATTGGAATATTTGCTGCTGTACATATTTTAACGGGATTCGTAGAAGGAGCACCGACTCAATCCCCATTAGCACAATTAGGAATCCGGTTGCACATGAGTATTATTCCTTCCATATTTTTAGCTATTTGTATGATAATCTATTGGAAATTCTACCCACTAACAAATGATAAGATTATGGAAAATAAAGCCAAGCTTAAAGAACTTGGATTTTAGATTTACTTTAAAATCTTTTTTTTTTCTTTTGTCTGAAATCAACTCTAAATAGAAACACTAATTAACATTTATAATAGAAATTCATTAAAATAAATCAAAAATAAGGAGTTTTTTCATGATTTTAAAACTACTTACAGATCAACAAATAGAAAAAATCCATAACTCCTCCCTCTATCTTCTTGAAAAGGTAGGGGTCGTAATCCCTCACGATGAACTTTTATCTCGTTTTAAGGAATGGGGAGCAGATGTAGAGATAAACAGGAAAAAGGTCAAAATCCCATCAGAACTTACAATGGATCTTATTAAAAAAGCAAAAAACAGATTTACATTGTATGGTCGAGATTTAAAGAAGAAAGCTCAATTTGGAGAAACTAAACGCAATTACAATACTACGGCAGGTCAAGCTTCATGGATCGAAAAGATTGGGGAAAATAGAAGATATTCGACTTTTGAAGATGTTTCTTCTGCTGTTAAATTTGCTGAAGCTCTAGAAAACATTAATTTAGTAGGAGCGATGGCGGATCCACACGAAATTCCCGTTGAGTGGCGTTGCGTTGCTGTTGCCCACGAGATGATCAAATATACTTCCAAACCAATTTATTTTTGGCTATACGATAGAGCTTCGGCAAAATGGTTAGTAGAACTGCTAAAGACTCTCAGGGGAGACGAAAAATCTGCTAGTAAACATCCATTATTTTTCCCGCTTTTGGAACCCGTAAGTCCTTTAAGTTTTCCATTCGAAGGAATTGATCTGCTCTTAGAAACTTCTCGTTTAAACATTCCTGTGGTGATCGGACCCATGGCTCAAATGGGTATGACGGCTCCAGCTACCATTGCAGGGACTATGATACAGGAAAATGCCGAGATTTTAGCGGGGATTTGTGTGACTCAACTCATAAAGGAGGGAATTCCAGTTTGTTATGGAGGTATTTGTCACGCATTTGACATGAAAGCAATACAAATGATTTTTTCCGGTCCCGAACAAGCTAAATTTTCAATAGCTATGAGTCAAATGGGAAAATTTTACAATCTTCCAGTCTATATTAATGTTGGCTTAACAGATTCGAAAACCATCGATGCTCAAGCAGGTCTTGAATGTGGTCTAACATTAGCTATGGGAGTTGCTGCGGGGGGAGACATCTTCGGTCATTTTGGAATATGTGGAGTGGATCAAGGAAGCTCACTAGAGATGTTAGTGATGCAACACGAAATCATATCATACATAGAGAATATGAGTAAAGACATACTTTTTGACGAGGAAACGCTTGCATTAAATCTATTTGAGGAAATTGGACCTGGTGGAACTTTTACTGATAATCTTCACACTGTTAAACATTTTAGAAAAGAATTATGGTTTCCAACACTTCTAGATAGGAACTATTACGATACATGGATAAAAGATGGAGCAAAAGACATGAGAAAACGCTGTAACATAAAGAAAGAAGAGATAATATCGAATTACGAGGCCAGCTTCATAGAAGAAGATATTAATCGAGATCTAGAAAAAATCGTACTAAGCGCTAAAAAAGAACTGTCGAAAGCATGAAAGCTTAGTTTTTTGGATATTTTTCGTTTTTCTGCAAAAATTCCCGATATATATTCATCCTATCGAGAACTTTTCCGCATAAGTCGAAGCTTTCGAAAACGGGAACATTTCGGTTTAAGAGCTTTAACTTAAACTTGTATCGGCTTTTATATTCTTCGAATCCCTCTGAAATCTTCAGCATGACACAAATCATTGGTTTCATGCAAATCCTTTTCGCCTTGCTGATGTATTTAATAAATGCATGGTTTAAATCCATACCTTTTTCGAATCCCATTTTTCCGATCAATGAATCCTCCAACTTACCAAACCGCTCGGGATCTTTAACGAATACGATGGCTGAAATGTTCGGGTCTTTATCAAGTGTTAATATGGTTCTGTAATAAATGTTCGGCATAGCACCTTCGGCTCCTAAATCGATAGGATTGGCAAAGTTTGTATTAACATCTTTTAAAAACCTTCCCATTTTTGCGATCGTTTTGTCTGTAAGTCTCGGGATGCTTAGTTTGTACTTTTCTAGAGTATCTCCCGCTTCAATGGTACTACCACCCCCAATCCCGATTAACCCTATGTCTCGCGATGCGGGAAGGCTAATTAACTTGAACGCAGATGCTAACGCTGCAAGTTCGACGGAGTTGTTGACTAAACTACACCCTGTTTGCTTTGCCACGGCTTGCCAAATCCTATTATTGCCTGCTAAACCCCCGGTATGAGACCTAATTGCTTTTTTAGTGGCTTCGCCATACCCTGCTCTCCACAATATGACAGGTTTTCGATTTAAATTGCAATTCTTTGCGGTCTCCATGAACCTCCTTCCCTTTTCTTTGGTTTTAAGGTTTTCAAGATATAACCCGATTATAGCCGTCTTTTTATCGCGTAAAAAGTACTCCAAAAACTCTGGATGGGATAAGTCAATGGCATTGCCTATGGAGATCATCTTTGACACTTCGACGCCATAAGCGACGGCTAATTGGGCGATATTCACCGCCAACCCTCCTGATTGGGTTACCGCTCCAAAATTTCCCGCTTTTTTAGACTGATCTCTTCCTATGAATAATCCCGCTTCGGGATTATACACACCTAAGCAGTTAGGACCAATAATTCGAATATTGTACTTATCGGCTATATTAAGCACTTCTTTTTCGAGGTTATCGTTTCCTACTTCGGCAAATCCTGACGCAAATATGGTTACGAACGGGACACGCTTCTGCCCAACTTCCTCTAATACTTTAGGTACCACCTTTGCGGGTACTCCTATGATTACATAATCAATCGGTTGCTCCTCGGGAATTTCTAAAATGGAGCCATAAACTCTCAATCCAAACATTTCTTTTCCCGCTAAGCGCGGATTGAAGAGATACATAGGATTTCGGAAACGATCCTGCATTATTTCTACGAAGTACCCTCCACCGGTAGGGTTATATGAGGCACCTATAATACCTATTGCTCTCGGGTAAAACAAGAGGTTAAAATCAAGACTCGACATAACATAGTATATTTTTCTAGGAATGTATACTTGTATAAGTGATAACTTCCTAAAATAGCTTGTTGATTGCGTTGATAAGGAGTTAAAAACTTTCTGCTAATGCTTGTTTTGCCATTGAAATATCGTCGGTAATAATACCATCGACTCCATTCTTAATTAACGAATTCATTTCTGATTTATCATTCACCGTCCAAGTGTTTACCATAAGTTCGTTGTTATGAGAAATTGAAATTATTTCTTTAGTTAGAGTGCTATAGTGAGGATGAACGGCGTAAAAATCGAGATTAGCCGCTTTTACGATCTTCCTTGTCAAAGCTCGCAATGATTTCACCTGCTCAAATAATAATAATCCAACCTTAAGCTGAGTATCTAATTTCTTAAGTTTGATTAATTCGTCGATCATAAAACTGCTAATAATTGAACTTTTGATAAGGTTATTTTCTTTGAGAGCACTATAAAGTTGGCGAGTCATTCCTGGAGCTTTAATTTCGCATTGCAACCCGATTTTGTTATTACAAAGATTTACCAATTCGCTAAAAGTTGGGATTCGCTCGTCCTCGCCGATATCGAACTGTTTTAGCTGGTTTACCGTTAAATCTCTAATAAGTAATTCTTCACCAATTAACGTTTTTAAGTCAAAATCGTGAAAAACCACTATTTCATTATCCTTACTAAGGTGAACATCGAATTCAATGTAATCTGCTTTTAAATCGATTGCTTTCTGAAATGCTTTTAGCGAATTAGGAGGAGCAACGCTACTAGCGCCTTTATGTCCTATTATTAAGATTTTATTAGACATATTCTAAGCCTTTTAAATTTTTTATTGCTATTTAATAATATTAATACTAATCTTCAAACATCTATCTAAACAAATAATTCGAACTAGATGTAAAATTTTAAACGCTAATTAATTAATTAATAAGCTCTACTGGATAGTAGTTGATCTCATCCTTGTTCCAATAGCCAATATATTCTCCAAGTAATTTCCTTTAGCCTAAAAATTTTAATGTTTCTTTATGTTTCGAATTGATTGGTAAATGGATAAATTTATAAAGCTTATCGTTTATTTAAAATAAGTTAATAAAAAAAAACGTATTTACCAAAACATTTAAATAGTTTAATGCAGGCAAGGTAAAAGTGAACAACTGTCAAAAAAGGTGATTCGTCTGAGATTTTGCCCAAATTGCGATAACATTCTCATTCCAAAAGATAAGAAACTATACTGTAAAGCGTGTGAGGAATATTTCGAATTAAAAGAACAAGAAGGCTACAAAATCGTGAAAAAGATAAAGCACGACGAGAAGGAGAGCGCACCCATTATAGTCAAGGAAACTTTTAAAGGAGAGAGAATATCTCAACAAGATCGAAAAGCGTTCGAAGAATTCTTTACTGGGAGCGAACAGGGGGAAGGATATTAGCGGTTGGAGCATTTATAAGAGAGAGATCCTTTCTTTGAGACATCTAATAGTTTTATTTAATTTTACTTTAAAAGCTTTTAATAAAGCTTGGCTTCTGAATACTTTTACTTCTTTTACTAAAATCTCTAGATTTTAATTGCTTGTTAAATTTTACAACTGCGATAAGTATCTCTGATAATAATTACTACCCATCGTTTATGTAGTATAAAAATTTCCTTGAAAGTTTTGTATGTGTTAATTAAACTTTATATAAGTCAAAAAAGTTATTCGCAAATTATGGGAGAGGTTAGATAAATTAAGAAAAACTGAACCAAACTAACCTCGCTTAGAAAACGTAAATTATTAGCGACATTTAGATAACCATCTCCTCCGTCGATAAAATATACTATCATAAGACCCATTCTAAGGCAGTAAAGGAAAATATATATTATAATAAATACTTCCGATGGTCTTATAACTCTTTTTTTTGGCAATTTATTTAATCTTAGAACAAGGTTATTTCTTCTTTCAATCAAATTTATTAAAGGTATCCATGCTAGGAAAAAGAGGAACGGATAAAAGGGAATGATTAACCTTGGATTAGGCGTAACAGCAAAAAAGACGCTTAAAAAGCCGAAGTTGCATTGTAATATGAAAAGAAGAAACCATATTTCCTCCTTTTCCCTGTGGGTAAAAAATGTGAAAATAATCAAAATAACAAATACAAATCCTATTTCATAGGTTAGTTTTTGCAATTCAAGAAAAACACCTATTTCCAAGCCATCGATTAATCCTGATATTAATCCTTCCATCGAGCTAATATCTAAAGTATAGTTTTCTTTAAACCAAGAATTATAATACGTCACTGTATAAAATGGATCGTTGAAATGTAGTGCACAATATCCAAACCAAAATAGAACTGAAATTATAGTCGACAAGCTAATAATTACAAATCGTAGAGTTGATATTTTGCCTTCTTTCAATCGTATTTTAACTATAATAAAATAAAAAAGAAATCCTAAGTAGGTGAATAAACCTACTAAGAGATGGGTTAAAACTAAAGCTGAAAAAAGTAAACAGAGAATATATGTATTTTTTGTGTAGTTATTTGAGTTTTTCGAAAACAAGAATTGAAAAATTAGAACCAATTGAATTGTTAAAAATTCTTCTCTTAATCCCCGTCCGTTATTGTATACCAAGAGATACTGCACTGAAATTGATAGAGTAACTACTAATCCAAAAATTCTTGGTTTATTTTGCATTTGTGACTTTTCCTCACCTTTAATTGGTAGTAAAGAAGAAAATGTGAAGTAAGAAATAATTAGTAAAATGCATCCAAATATCAGAGAAGCAGTTTTTATGGCTAAAAACATATCATCTATCATTAATAAAAATGGCAAAACGGCTAAGGGAAAAAGAGGAGGTCTGAAAGAATTATACGTACCTGTTTGTATAAGCTCCAAAGCGCCTACATAGGATCCTGTGTCTGGAGCGGAAGGAAGTACCAAAAAAGATAAAAAACGTAAAGATATACCTAAACCTATACTTATTATAGTCAATAGCGATATTTTATCTAACTTTAATTCCTTTTTTTGCTTTCTTTGAGTCAACTCGATTATTTTTATGCTATTATGGCTCACTAACTTCGATAATTCTGGTTTTTTGGATTAATTTATTACTTAAATTATAATCTCTAGATTTTAATTGTTTGTTAAATTTTAGATCTCCCAGAGATTAATCAGATAAATTAAAATTAAACGAATTCATTAAAAATTATTTCATATATGATGTGTATTAAGGATGAATGAAGTGGAAAAGAAGAAACCCAGATTAAGAGGATTGCCTAAGGCGATAGCTGGAGCAATCGAGCCGTTAAATTCGATGGAAACATTTAAAGAAAAGTTTAAAGATACGGAAGTAAAAATATTGCTTAACGCGAAAGATGGTAAATACGCTGCGTTGTTAGTAATAGATAAGGGCACGATCCATGTTGAAAGTATTGAAAACAAACCTAAAGAAAATCTTAAGAAAAAAATTGCTGGTTGGGACGGTCTTTTAGAAACAGACATGAATACATTCCTAAGCTTGATCGACGGTGGGGATATTACTACAGGGAAAGTTGTAAAGAAGATACTTATGCGAAAAGTAAAAATAAGGGGTATTAAAAATGTATTAGTACTTCTGGAATTATTTAAGCTGTAATAGATAAAGCGTGCAATACATGTATCTTCAATAAGACTAAAACGACAATTTAAATATCGTTGTTAACTTAATCATTTTATCTTTCAGATTGTCTAAATCTACATCTTTTAAAGATTTTAGGATGACATTTTTATCTTTGTCTGAAATTTCTTGGAAGAAATCAAGAAATTCTTTGAGATGAATCACTTTTTTAGTCGGATCTTTTTCAATGCTCGTAATATAGTTATCTATAAAGTTATTAATCGTCAATGTTTCGTTCGTTGTTTGTGTTACTCTCTGTTTATGTTTTGGCAATCCCAAATTACTAAATAAACGATTTTGGTTCAAGATATCTTGATATATGTTGCTTAAAAGGGTGATTCTTTGCGGGATTTCTATTTTGCTTATAAGATTTGAAAGCTCGCGTTTTTTCTTCTCAATTGTATCAATAGTAAAAAACACATCTCGTATGTCTTTCCAATTTCCTTTATCCATAAATTAAAATGTATAATTTTAATTTTTAAATTTATTCTTAAGAAAAAAGCGTGTTATTATGACTTCAAACCTACAAGTAAAGCTTCAGGAGTTTCAAGAGAAAGTGGAGTACAAGTTCAATAATGTAGAGTTATTACAGAGAGCTTTAACTACTCCTCGTTATGGTAACGAGAACAATCTGCCTAACTACGAAGCTTTTGAGACAATCGGTGATGCGGTTATAAAACTTATTTTTACTTTAAAAATATTCAACGAAGGAATAGAAGATCCAGGAAAAATTACAAAAAAGAAAGCGAAGATTGAGAATGACCCAACGCTTGGCATGATTGCCTCAAAAGTTTTTAATTTAGAGGATTTCATTTTTGCTACTAATTACGAGTTTATTGAAAATTCAGGGATGTTAGCAGATGTCCTTGAAGCTATATCGGGAGCTATATTTTTAGATTCTAACTTAAATCTTAAAATTGTAGAAACGAAAATCGTAGATAAATTCTACAAAAAAATCAAAAATTTCATTAAAGAATCTCCAATTTTTAATAAAAATCAATTGCTAGAATTTTTACAGAAAAAATATCGTTCTAATCCTAAGATCGTAGTAGATTTTGTAAAAACAGGTGCCGACAATAAACCAAATTGGAAAGCGTATTTAAAATCAATTTTGAAAGATGCTGACAACGAGGAGCTTATAGAGATAAACAAGGAATTAGAATCTGGGACGTATCGCAGTAAAAAAGACGCAGAAAATGAGTTATACAAGAGAATTTTCAATTATCTTCGAAATGAATCAAACTAGTAGTATTTAAGAGGAAAATGTAATTCTAAAGGGTAATTTACATGGATTTTAATTCTTTATATGATTTAATGGGTGTACATTAGGGAATGTCCTACAATATCTAAGAGCTTCGATAACGAGCCAATCTTTTGCGTTATTCTAAAATATTAGAAACCAAATTTTAAAAATGGAAGTTATTTTATTAAATCTAAATTGAAAAAGTTCATTATTGGTTCTTAATTACTTTAAATATTGTTTATCCTTATTAAAGTAAACTTAAATAGGGTTCATATTTGAACTATTAATGGTAAGATATTAAATGACTAATAGCCCCATAATAAAAAAAACTCCCGTAATGGAAGAATACGAAGAAGAAACGGGAAAATTGGCGATATGGAAGGGAGAATTAACTAAAGAATTCATGAAATGGAAAGAAAAAAAAGAAAAAGAGCTCATAAAGAAAAATAAATTAGAGGAGCTAAAGAAATCAAAGACCGTAAAAGCTGAAATTAAAAAAGAGGAAAAAGCAGACAAGCAAGTAGGAAAAGATTACGATCACCTTATCGTAGTAGAAAACCTGCATAAAACCTATTTACTTGGAACTACTGCAGTTGCAGCTTTAAGAGGAGTAGATCTAACGATTGACGACAGCGATTTTATATCTATAATGGGTCCATCTGGCAGCGGAAAAACTACTCTGTTAAATTTAATCGGCGGGCTCGATACGCCAACGAGAGGTAAGATATTTTTAGAGGGACACAACATCTCTATGTTATCTGATAACGAATTAGCAGACATTCGTCGCGATAGAATTGGCTTTGTG
>JAHPYY010000201.1 GCA_019058515.1 Promethearchaeota archaeon | reverse complement strand
TTCAGAGACCGATGTATACACTCAATGGATAAACTCGACAGGACATCCAAAATGGGACCTCAATGGTACGGTTATTTGCAACGCAAGCAATACACAAGATAAACCTCAACTTGTAAGTGATGGTAATGGGGGAGCAATCATTGTATGGCAGGACAATAGACAGGGAGGTGGAGAGACTGATATATACACTCAATGGATAAACTCGACAGGACATCCAAAGTGGAACCTCAACGGTACGGTTATTTGCAACGCAAGCAATACACAACTTAATCCTCAACTTGTAAGTGATGGCAATGGGGGAGCAATCATTGTATGGGAGGACAATAGACAGGGAGATTCAGAGACCGATGTATACACTCAATGGATAAACTCGACAGGACATCCAAAATGGGACCTCAATGGTACGGTTATTTGCAACGCAAGCAATAAACAACAAATTCCTCAACTTATAGGCGATGAAGATGACGGAGCTATAATAACATGGCGAGATAATAGATTTGGGATCTATGATATTTATGCCCAAAGAATTGATTCAAGCGGAAAACCTAAATGGAAGCTTAACGGAACGGTTATTAGTAATACAACTACTAGTCAATTTTCTCCTCATCTTATCAGCGACGAAGCTGGAGGTGCCATTATTTCATGGGAATTGCATTTTGAGGGATCAACACACGGTATTTATGCTCAACGGATTAATTCGGATGGAAATGTAAAATGGACTCCTAATGGTACTGATATTTGTACCAAGTATAACGCGCAGAATAATCAAATTATCAGTGATGGAGCTGGAGGCGCTATTTTAGTTTGGCAAGATATGAGGGAAGGAGAACCCTTTGATATTTACGCTCAGCGGATAAAAAACGATGTTCCAACCGTAAATCAACCTGAAGACTTAACTACATCCTCAGGACGCTCGGAAACAATTGACTGGACTTTAGACGATGATTGTGACGGAGGATTCTATCGGGTTTTGGCAAACAATTCCCTAGGAAACGAATATACATGGATTGAATGGACATCTTGGACTAATAATAACACTTCACTCAAGGTACCAATTAACCGTACTGTTTTGGGAGATTTTTGGTATAGAATCGAATATACCGACGACCAAGGATATTATGGTACGCCTGACACCATTCTGGTTAGTATAAAAGCAAATGGAATTCCAACCTCAAACCACCCCGATGATTTATCGTTATCTTTAAATGATTCCAAAACCATTAATTGGACTTTATATGACGATTACGGAGGAGGAATGTATCGTATTTCAGTGGAAGACTCTAATGGAAATAGTTCTGTATGGGTAGATTGGTCGTGGTGGCAAGATAATGTCTCTTTTAGCGTTCCGATTAACAGCTCCATACAAGGAGCTTTTAACTATACAATAGAATATTACGACGATCAAGGAACATCTGGTACTCCTGACAAAGTCTTGGTTACTATATACGGCGAAATGCCGACTTCAGACCACCCTGAGGATCTTACTACCACCACAGATGGCTCCGAAACGATCGTTTGGACATTATACGACGATTTTGGGGGTGGTCAATATCGAATCATAGTGAACGACTCAAATGGAAACTCCATATTGTGGCGAAACTGGACCTCGTGGACTAATAACACTCCAATTAGCGTTACTATTAACCGTACATTACCAGGAGTTTATAATTACACAATCGAGTATTACGATGCTCAAAATCAAATTGGCGTTCCTGATACTGTTATAGTGTCAATAGAGGAAGCCTTAGATGACACGGATGAAGGTTTAATACTATTAATAATCGTAATTACTTCCGTATCAATAGGGGGTGGAGCTGCTGTAGGAGTTGGATTACTACTGTTTTTCCTTAGAAAACGCGGTAATATATAACTTCAATATTATTAAAAATTGAAAAATAAATAAATTTTTTTTCTTCCAAGAAGGAAATTCTCGAAGAATTGCAAACTAACATAAATTATTGGTAGGTAATTCAATTTTTTATTCTCAGACTTAACTTTTTATACTCTCGTAATCAGTATATCTATTTAATTAAATTATAGAACTTAGCCAGCAAAAAAGCATTAATAGTTGAACTATGTAATATATCGTTATTTTTAATTAATTTATCTACCTCTTCAACGGGAAACTCCTTTACTGAAATGATTTCATTTGGATCTATTGGTTTTGAACTATTTTTATTCACAATAGCAAAATAAAGGTAATTACAAACGGTATTAAGAAAGGATATTTTAGTTTTCCCTAAATAAGAAATATTTTCAACTTTATAACCGGTTTCTTCTTCTGTTTCTCTTGTTGCAGCCTCCATTGGTTTCTCACCTTTGTCGATCATGCCCCCAACCGTAGTTTTTGTTTTCATTTGCCATGGATAGGGATAAGCATCCACAAGAATAATTTTACCTTCTGTCGTTTGGCAAATAATCGTTACAAAATCTCTCCCTTCAATAACAATATGCTCTACTTTTTGACCATCAGGTCTTAAAACTAAATCATTCCTCAAGCCAATAAAACGATTTCGAAATATTATTCTTTCTTCTAATTGTTTCCATTTATACTTATTTTGATCCATACTATATTCAATGACTTCAATCGATTTAATACTATTTATGATTTACTTTAATAACAGTGGCGATACCTGCTCCATCTCCATATATATGATATTTACACATTTACAAATTCTTAAATAATATAAATTTTCCTAACAAAATGGAGAAAGATATAAAAATAGACCAACCTAATCTTATTCCGAAAAGAGAATTTTTCAAAAGATATCAAAAGTGGGTTTAAAAGCATAATGAGATTATCTAAGAACTCTAAAGAATTCCTTACGAAAACAAGCTATCTTGGGGTAAATTCATCGAGAAACTCGCTAAAAAATACTCTGAAAATGGGGTAGTAAAATATGAAGATCTTCAACAAAAATACTGTGAATTTAACTCCTTAATTAACTAGTATGCACATTATTTCACTTCTTTAGGAAAAATACAAGGGGATATGATTCAATTATTTTTAAAAAATCGAATAGAATATCCCGTACTTTTAACCACTGCAGCAAAAGTAGGGGCGATACTCTCTTTAATTAACTCAGACAAAAGAGAATAGTCTCTAATCTATAGTTTAAAAGTCACTCCAGCTGAATATACAATAATGGACGGATTTTTCGTACCCACATGTTTCCAATGCTTTAAGATGATTTCACTAAATAGTTCTTCAAAAAACTAGGTAAAATAAATCCAAAATAAAACAATATTGACCCAAATACAAGTATAACTCTTGAAATAATGTTGGTTAGAAAATCTGTGAATAATGCATCAATAAGTGCTCCAATAGCATAAATCAGAAATGCAAATAATAAGAATCGGCCCTTCACGACAATTTCTGGCTCTTTCACTTTCATTGAAGCACAAGCAAACAATAAACCTGTAGTAAGAATTATACTCAGAAGGATGATTAAAATAATATTGATGAACAAGGTCCATTCGGCAAGATACAGTCCTGAAAGTAAACCAATTGCTTCAACATCAAATATGTATAAATAAAGAATAAGTACTTCGAATATAGCACTCAAAATTAAAGACAATACGATTATTACTAATTTATTTCTCGTTTTCAATTGTAATAGATTAGTAAATGCAATTAACCAGAAGATAAAAAACATAGGTATTAATACGATATTTACCAAAACGTAAATTAAAAAAAGTACATCAGGGTTAACTTGTAGATCAAGTAGGAGAATAAATGTAGATATCACTTCAGGTATATAAGGAAAAGCCATTCCTATCCATGCAATTCCTACAAATAATAAATTTCGATCTTTATAGATAAAATATTTAGAGAGAATTTTAATCCCTACAACAATCGTAATTAATATAAAAATAAGACTAAAAGTATTTTGAAGTATTGTGGTTATTTGAAATATCATACTCTTTTTCCTTGAAATTAATATCCTTATTAGTAATATATGTTGAATTATTTCCTTATAAATTTTAATATTCATGTCATATCCTAAGATTATGCACCTAATCTCAGTTTTAGTACAAAACGAACCTTAAGCAATAATAAGATCTAGTAAATCGCTCAAAGTGCCCTCATAGTCAGGGTTAGGCGTATCTTTATTTAAATTAGTATTTGAGCTGCGAACTAAGAAAGTATGGCAACCAAGTTTTTTAGCTACCATATCTTTATGCTCATCTCCCACCATTAAACATTGATTTGCGTTTAGTCTGAGTTTTTTGAAAATCTGACTGAAATAGAGGAGATTGGGCTTTACCGCACAGGTATTCTCGTAACTAGTAATTATATCGTAAGAAAAATCGCGAATGTTAGCCCATTCTAGACGCTGAAGTATGGCGGTCTTGGGAATTATTGGAGTTGTAGCAATAACTAATTTATATCCTAAGAACTGAGCTCTTTCAAGCAATGTTCTAGCCATTGGCTTACTTTTTGAAAATATTCTTAAGTTCGAAAAGTCATTTTCGTAAAAGTCGATAATAAGTGGTTCTATTTCGTCTCTTTGGTAGCCATTAATAGGAAAAAAAGTCCTATAATAAAGATTTTCGTTTGTATCTTCGCATTGATTATTTTGCACAACTTTAGAAACATTTAATAGTGCTGATATGAAAACCTTCGCAGGAATAAGGTGGGCAACCTTATCAGCTAATCCCTTAAAATAGCCCTTTATAAATCCTTTGAGGTCCATATCAATTAATGTTCCATCTAAATCGAATAGGAGGGCTTTGATGTTATTCGGAAGCGTTTTATTATCCATACCTTGTGGTATTAAATTGTAATTTACATATTAATTTTAAGTAGATTAAGGAAAGAAATCAAGAAATAATCCATTTTGCTGAATTACGTTAAAAATCCCACG
Organism: Promethearchaeota archaeon; assembly: GCA_019058515.1. The sequence goes on along the minus strand of JAHPYY010000201.1, from coordinate 12,740 downwards.
CAGTTTTTTCTATAAAAGGATGAAAAAGTACTAAACCATTTTAGACTAATGCTAACTAAAGCCTTATATCTAAATAGTGATAAATAATATTAATAAAAATTCTAACTTTTACTATATAATATATGAAATTGGAGTTACGCTCTCACGACGATGCTGTTTATATAGGCGACAAACTAAATATAAACACAACCTACAATTTTGAGGAAGATGAGGAAATATTATGGAGCGGACTTAGACTCATCACTTCTCCTCCATGTCTTAAAGAACTACAAATTGCCAAACAAGAGATCTTTTCTAAAGGATCGTTCCAAGCGGGGGAGTATAAACGTAATAAATCAATATTGATTAAAAATAACGTAGTTCCAACTATAGAGAGCCGTAACCTCTCGTATGAATTACAGCTAATACTAAGGAAACAAAATCCAATTAATCGGAACGAAGATATTTTAATTAGAAAATCGCAAGAAGTAAAACTTAAAGTTAAGAAGGAAACGGTACATTTAAAAACTCCGAATCCAATTTCATTTTCATTATCGGGGTTAAAGATTGAAGTAGCCAAGGATGTTTTTAAACCCGGAGAAGCGATAAAAATTTCTTTCAATTCGGACCAGCTGAAAGAACTTGAAGTTAGATTATTGCAGAAAGCTAATTTAGTGTGCTATTGCGAAACCTATGGTAAGAATTGCCGGAACATCCAAAAATTACCCCCTGCGATTGCTGGAGACGCAAGAACCACCAATATGGAAAAGGAGTTTATTCTTTTAAAAATACCAGAACACGCAGAACCAAGCCATAATTATATTTGGGAACCTTCCGAAAAGGAATTTTGGGGATATAAATACGGAGATTACTGCGAATGGTCGCTTCTTGTTATTGGCAGAAAAAAACCCGAATTTGGTAAAGAAAATATTGAGTTTGAATTACCAATTACCGTTGCGTTTAAAACAGTTAATACAGCAAAAAGAGGGTCTGATTTATTTTCTGGTCTAACTGGAGGCGCACCGTCCTTATTTAATGGATTATCTTCCAAACTTCAAAAAGTATTCAAAATTGAAAATGTCTCCTCTGCAGGTCAAGAACAATCAGGACAATTTAAGTTTACTATCGCGATAAAGAACATCTCTCAAGAAGTTTTGGAAGGAGTTACCGTTAAACTCACAGGATTACAAGAAGGATTATTCGAAACTGCTCCAATGTTGAGAGGTTTTTCAATTTGGATTAGTAACGATGTAAAAGAGATAGAGTACACTGCAAAACAAAGCGTTTCTGCTTTAATTGCTATAATTGAGGATAATTCTCAGAAGTCTATACGCTTGCAAGCTCCAGTAAATTAAAATGTCTTATTTACAATGAATCACCCTATTTTTATTAAGAGGGAGTAAAAGAAAATGAGTAATCAATCAAGCAAAAGCGAATTATATAATTATTATATTCCCAATCCATCAATCCATCCGATAAACCGAAAGCTAGGTAAAATTTCGATTGAATATTTCTATTTTGATGAACATATGTCGAGAAAGACTCCAAGTGATATCGTTTTAAATGGAGTATTGTTAGAAGGAAAAGCTAAACTTGAATATAAAGAAAATTCCTGTTTACTAGATAGGTTTGACATGTGTTTCGTTCCGAACGACAGCGAATTTACTATTATACCTGAGGGAACATCAAAACTTTGCTTAGTATTTAGCGAAACTATTATTACAGAAGAATTGACTTTTATCTTAGAAAAATTCAGTTTAGACAAGTTCATTCCTAGGGGGGAACTCAGCTCCAACGAAAAAATATCGACTTATCGGACAGTGTGGACCGCAATTAAAAACGGACATTTCATGTCGGGTTATACTAATATCCCTAATAAGTCTTTGCAACAAGGAGTAATCACCAGTGTAAATTTGGAAAAAGAGCATTCTAATACAACGGAAATTTACCCTCACATCCATCCCGATTATCCTGAGTTGTATATATTCTGTATAGATGACGAAAAGTACGCAATGACTCAATACTTAATCGATTCAAATGGGCAATCTGTCTGCAAAGATCTCCCCAACGGAGAAGGGGTATTCTTCCCGGGATATCTTGGACATATGAACTTTGCTAAACCAAATTACAAAGAGTTTAAATATTGTATGTATATGTGGATAATCCCCACATTTGGAGAAACTACTGAGGTTTCACCAATTACATTAAGAACAAATAGATAAAAAGGAAGTTCAATTATGCAAAATCGCTTGGATTATCTGTCAAATTATAATTTCAAACTACCTTTTTATTATACTGCCTGAGTCACAAATTCTAAATTGAAAGCAGCTTTGAAAATTTTACCCAAAATCTCTTCAAAGGATGTCAAGATTCCCTCACCGTTTAACGCAATAGTATTTGTTACCATTAAATTAGGGAAATTATCTAACTTGATATCGTGTAGAAAAGTAGAAGTTTCGAACTTGTTAAGTACATCTTGCTTATTAAACGCTATAATAATTGGTATTTCTTCCAACCGTTCGCCGTAATACGATATCAGTTCATCCCAAGACGCTAAATTTCGCTTATACGCAGATTTTTGAGAGTCTACCACGAAAATTATCCCATCCACCGCCCTCAAAGTTATTGGCCGAGTGACTCTGTAAAAATCCTGGCCAGTGGTGCTATAGATATGAATCTTAAGTAACCAAGCTGTACCTTTAAACTTAATAATTCCATAATCGAAAAAGAGCGTCCTATTTATCGTACTTTCAATACTCATAACATCTTCTTTCATACCGAAGTGATTAAACAAACATTTCAGAGAAGTGGTTTTACCTGATAGCGCAGGTCCAAAATATACGATTTTAATTTGAATTGTTTTTTCAAGAGCATCTATTATCATGCTAAAAATTCGTTAAGTACGATGCTTAAAAAGTCCGAATAAATACAATGGGCAGGAATATGCACAAGAAAATTATTAATTTTCAAAACTTACGACATTATTGCTAATTATAGCCTTTATCTTGCCTCTAAGGATCAACAATTCGAGTTCTTTTCTAAGTATCTCAATATCTATTGAAACTCCTTCTTTTTCTTTGAGATATTGATGAAATTCTACGATTTCGATAGTTTTTAAGGATTTTTTAAGAATTTGTAAAGAAGGTAAAATTTTAGATTGGTTATTTAAAGAAATGGCGTTAGAATTCAGTTGGTAAAGTCTATGAGTGAGATTGTACGGAAAATCTCCTTCTTTCTCTATAGTTATTAATTCTTGAGCGATATCTAAGGCGAATTCATACTCTTCTTTCGATAATAACTCTTGTATTTTATTTAGCTTACTAATGAAATCGTTGGTATCCATAATAGAACTAATATCTATAAAATGCTAATAATTATAAGGATTTTTATTATAATATCGGGATATTGGGATTTATTACCATAATCTAAATAATACAGTAAAAAAGCAAAATAGTTGTTTAATAAAAGTAAATTAGATATGAATCGAAATTACTATGGCTTCTATCATTGGCATCGATAATAGAATGGGAATCCGATAAACTTTTAAATATTAAGAGCATTATTATAAAAATTAACAAATACTAATTTTTAAACTCATTTAGTGGATACGATATGTTAGAACCTACTTTTAAGTTTAAAATCTGTTTACTTGGAGAAGGCAGCGTAGGGAAGACGAGTTTGATCTATAGATACGTCGAAAATAAGTTTAGGGAAGATTATAAATCGACATTAGGAGTTAATCTGCTACAAAAAATCATTAAAGTAGAAGATAGGTTGATATCTGCCCAAATCTGGGATCTTGGTGGACAGGATAGTTTCAAGAGCCTCCGAAACTTGTATTTAGAGGGATCCCAAGGAGCCTTATTAGTTTTTGACCTTACGAACGAAAAATCTTTCGAAAAAGTATCTGATTGGTTAAACGATTTTCGAAGGATTAGAACTGAAGGAGAACCTGTAATTTTGATAGGTAATAAAGCAGACTTAATGGATCATATCAAAGTTCAAGAAAGTGAAGCAAGCGATTATGCAAAAGAGAAGAACTTAGATTTAGTGATAACTTCTGCTAAAACGGGAGAAAATGTTGAAAACGCATTTATTAAATTATTTACTAGTATTTATCATACGGCTTTAGAGGAAGTAAGCGAGTAAAATAATTAATATTTCTTTTTATGGCTAATTTAAACTCTTTAACTATTGCGTATCTTGAAAAGTTAGCGAAAGAGTGTGGAATAGAATTAAAAAAATCTACGAGAAAAGGTCAAAAGATACAGCAAATTAAAAGTGCGGGTATCCCTGACTCGGAATTAAACAAACTAATAGAAAAATATTTGGATGAGAAAAAAGCTAAGAGAACTAGAAAAATCGATAAGAAACCAGATAATTTCGGGAATTTGGAAAAACGGATTTCTCGCATTGAATCTCAAATTGAAAAAATCTTACTAAGCATTAACACCATAACAGAAAATATTGGATTCGATAAAAAAACTTTAGATTTTACCCAAAAAGAGATTATCCTACCGGAAGGATTAGATTTCAAGCCTGAATCAAGTCGAATTAAAACGCTTTTAAAAGAAATAATAGTTCCTGGAAACACCATCACTATAGATATTCTTATGGTGTTGGAGGAGTTACAAGAACACTCATTGGAGTTAATACAAGTTGCACTCTCAGAATTAATAAGGGAAGGTTATTTCGAGGCACTCGAAGGAGGATCAAGCCAAAAAATCTTTGGGACTATAGGTAAAATCAAAAGAATATAAATTTTGGCTAGCTCTGAGGATTTTTTATAACTTATCTGTGGCTTTGATTATGTTCAATGAAATAAGATATTCTTCCTTATCTTTGTATTTTCGCGAAAAGAACCTAAAACCAAATATAAAGATTATTAATAAAATGAGAACTGATCTTAAAATTATTTGAAACCACTGAACATATAACCAAGCGGTTCCAAAATCTTCAAAATTATAGAGTGCTAAAAATCCTAATGAATTTGCTGCAGCGTGAAAGAGATAGCAAATCAAAATACTACCCCGAGTGTTATTGAACAACCAAGTCATTATAACAGAAAGGGAAATTGCAGCGAAAAAGAATGCGAAAAAACTTGAAAGATCCAGAGCTACAGGGATATTTGCACCAGGAATTAGATTTAAAGGGATATGCCAACACGCCCAGATAATTCCAATAATTACACTTGAAACTAATGCATTCTGTGAAACCATCATTTTAGGAAGTGTGAATCCACGCCATCCAGTTTCTTCTGCTATAGCCCCTCCAAGAATTGCTGCTTGAATAAAGCCCGGTAAAAGCACATACAATAGCGTCCAATCAGCTGCGATAATAAGGTTAAAAGATAATATATATATCTGAATCGCAATAAACGAAAAAGTCATAAAAAAGACGGGAATGAATAAGTACCATTGAATCCCAAATTTCCATATTTTCCAGCGTGAAAGTAGCTTTTTTATTCCGTTTTTTCCTTCTTGTATGCCAGATATAATTAACGCGGCAAAAGTTGGACCGAAAAATCCTATAAAAAGTAAAAATAATCACAAATATAGGTGCACTATTCAATGATAACGGGAATGGGCTTAAATAATAGTATATTATTAAAGGAATCCAAATTCCCCACGATATGATATATGTAAATAAGAAGAAAAACAATAATGGCGTTTTCAATATAATATATTTTATAGACATAATTAATTCGTATTTTGTGATAAAATTTGATATTTGTTCAAGAGAATATAAAGCTTTCTAACTTAAACCTTGATTTTCAATTTTCTTATTAGTCATAACCGCCTTTTTCCTAATTACCATGAATTTCCATAAGAAGAGCCAAAGCAGTAACATCAAAGATGATAAAACCAAAGTAAAACCCATTACCTTCATCAGTGGAAAAGGAATTTTTAGAATCATGGTTAATTTGCGAGGAGTGTTCAAAATTAAAATCAATTTGAATCATTATTCTATGAAATATAAAACTAAGGCTTTTAACGGTGTATTCTCTATATTAAATAAGATACTAAAAAAGTATAGTTGATTAATTTGGTAGATAAAGAAAAAGTAAAACAGGTTTTAGAAAAAATTAGACCTCAGTTGCAAATGGACGGTGGAGATGTCGAGCTCTTAGACATCAGCGACGATGGAATAGTAAAGGTTAGACTACAAGGACACTGTGCCGGATGTATGCATGCTCAACAAACCCTACAACTTGGAATTGAGAGAGCAATTAAACAGTTTGTCCCAGAAGTAGTTTCTGTTGTTAATGTACCATATTAAGCACAATTAGGGCATTTTAAATGCAATCGAGGCATTAAAACCAAGATTTTTTTTCTTTCTATTTATTTATTTCTAAGTATTGAGAATATTAATCAAGAATGGTAATTACATTTCTCAAGAACTTCAAGTTATCAAAAAGCATATTCTCTTTTACGAAATTTCGTCCAAATTTTGAATTTTTTGATGGAATCTATATATTGGTTTTTAATAAAATTAATTACCTTTGAAAAATTTCGTTGATTAATTTAGCTATTTACTATCCTAATTAAAATCTTGACTGAAGAAGAAAAAAAGAAAGAAGTAGAAGATACTTCCGTGAATTCAGTAGAAAAAACTAGGAAAACCGAAGAAAAACCTAAAAGAACACAGCGGAAAACGCAAGGACAACTACTTCAGGAGGCGTTAGGGTTAGAACCCGGACAGATCGAAAAGGTGGAGAAAAAATTATTCATTGCCAAATTCTTAGATTACTTCAGCGAATCGACAATGGATTTCATATATAAGGACAAATCTATTCAGCAATACAAAAACGAAATAACGAAATCCTTTGAATTTCTAAAAGACGGGCGTGAAGAAGACAAACTACTAGAACGAAGCTTCGAATCGAAACAAATTTATAATGTAATGGACCAATTAAAAGGCAATGCAGAAAAGTTAGCTGCAAGCGAAGGGATAAAAAAACCGTTTGACAAAAAACTCAGAACCATTAGTCTATTGGTGACTATACCTATGTTTGCTATAATTTTAGTATTAGCTTTCATTCCAGATATGAATTTATTTGTTCTCTTTCCCCTTTTGTGCGTGTTTTGTATGGTTCCGACGATAATTCGGGGTTACATTGTGAAAAAGTGGTTCGCGTTTAAAGAGAAACATAAGAATCAGTTTTACACCGATAATCGGGAGGAAATTGTACTCTTAAAAGATTACACGAGCCAAGTGTTAAACAATATCAGAACCCACCTCATCGAACTAAAAGTTCCATTACAACTTATAACTTTTCCATTGTTTAGTAGAGACTATGAAAATGTGGTCTTAAAGAACCAATACTCTCGGCAGGGAGTCACTCAATACATCTACAACTTCGAATACCCTGAAGGTATGGAGCCCTTCCCAATTCCCGAACAACTAAAGCAAAAATATCAAAAACCCACAGAAAAATTCGAAGAAAAACAGGAACGAAACTTCATTGTACTAAAAGAATTGAGGTTTGAAGGTGGAGCTATTGTAAAATTCGTCCCAAGTTTAAAAGAGTCGCTAGCAGATGACATTAATAAAATGCTTAACGAATGTGAATTTGCCAAAGCGACGAAATCTTTCGAGGAAATCGTGCCAAATTACTCTTCTGAAACTGCCATTTATTGTGTTTGCGGTGAAATCGCTGAAATTGAATCCGTTCAAATTTGTAACTGGAAAAACGAGTTTAAATTCTACCTGTTTGAGGGTAAGAGCTGTGCTTGCGACGAGAAAGTGTACGCGTTATCATTAATGGATGCTACCACGCGAATTCCCGAAGAATTCAAGAAAATTTTTAGCGACTAATCGTCAAATCAACTTAAACCTTTTTATTTACCTATTGTTTTGGAGAAAAAGAGTAATAAAAAAGTAGTTCAATTACTTCTTAATTTTCGAGTGCCAATCGTATAATAACTTGTATCCTCGAACAGCTCGCTCTATTTCGTTGTCGAACACAGGGATTTTGAGCGAATTAGCGGCGTTAATGACCCGTTTCGCGCCTTCTTTCTCTGCCTGTATTAATATGGCGATAATAGGTTTGTTTGGATATGCTTTTAGGATACGTTCGAAAATGTTAAAGTCGAATTCAATTTCTATGAAAAATTCTAACGCTAATATCAGACCGTCCACACTTTGGTCCTTTAGCAAAGTATTTGAAGCGGTATTATATATTCCGCAAATTTTGATTCCGATAAATTTTTCAGGGGGCCAATAATCTACAGGATTCCCGTAAGCGCATGTACTACCTCCAATTTTGTTTAGAATTGCCTCTTGCGATTGCTTGTTAGGTTTTGCTAGTGACAATCCTTGCTTTCTCATTTCTTTTACAATTAAATAGATTGCACCAGAAGAAGGTCCAATAATTCCTAAGTTAATTCCATTGGGAGCGGGACACCAGAGAAAAATTTTCGCTAGTTCAAACAATTCTATGTAATTCTCGACTTCTATACATCCTGCTTCTTTGAGTAAGTTTTCTCTTGATAAGTCCTTTCCCACGTAAAAGTAAAGTATGGGCTTCTTGGATGAAGTTCGTTTTGCAGCAGAAATCAATTCATCAGAGATCTCTCTGAGAAATAGCGATATAACTTTAGTCGTCTCGTCATTAAGAAGGTATTCTAACAAGTCTGATTCGTTAATGTGAAAGCCTTTTCCAAGATGTATCACTTTGGAGATTGGTAGCTTTTGAGAAGGCATCCACCAACCTAAAGAACCAGCAAGCCCTCCAGATTGGGCAATAAAACTTAATCCTTCTTTAATGTTTTTGTTTTCTTTCATTATGTGCTGTCTAACGGGAATCATTGAAGTAGTGAAATTGTCAATAAAATTAATAATTCCGATCATCGAAGGACCTAAATAATTGATCTCGTACTTTTCGCACAATTCATTTAATTTAAGAGTTAAATCCGTGTCGTTTATCCCTGGTTTCAATTCAGACTGGATAGAAATGTACTTTACGCCTAATTTTCCAAGAGATTCCACAATTTCTAAAATATTCGTTCCCAGCACAATTACCGCTAATTCAGGAACTTCAGGTAGCTCTTCTAAACTGTGGTAGGATCTGACTCCTAAAATCTCGTTGGCATTTGGATTCAGAATAAAAATATCTCCATGATAAAAGATTTCCAGTAAATTTTTCAAAATTGTATAGCTGAAGGTATATGCTTTGCGTGAAACTCCAATTATAAGAATGCTTTGCGGATTAAAAAACGGTTTCAAGTTTTTCGCTTCTAGCATGAAATTGTACTAGGAGTATTTCGATATGTGGTTGTTCTAAATAAATTAAGGTTCTAACCTAATATTAATTTAAGCGAAATTTAACTGATTGAACAAACAATAGAATTAAGTTTAAAAATCAGAATTATTAGCGATTAGCTTAAGTTTTTGCTTCGCTTAACGCGTAAAGAGGGATTTCCTTTCTCTTCTTGTCGTCGTAGGGAGGCAATCCCGATTGTTTTAGTAGCTCTTCTGTTTTAAAGCCTATAACAACTTGTGTGCAAGTACAGCATATCTTCATCGATGCGACTCGGAGTCTCTCTCGAATGATTGCTAAGTTCCTAAAGTGCGTTCCCACTTCGCACACAATTGCTCCAGCCTTAACTCGAGCGCATACCCCCGTGGACCGGCCGAACGAGTTCCTCATCCCAGATTGAACGCGGTCAGCTCCTGCAAACGCCAACATGCGGTTTTCTCTGTATTTTTGGAAGGGTTTTGACCTAACTCTGAAGCGGTAATTGTTTCTGCCTAACCTTTTCTGAAGATAACCGTTGATGGTAATTCTTATTGCTTCTAACGCGTTCGAAGAAATCTGAACTTGCTTGTCTACCTTTAAACCAACTACAAGATCCCACTCGGACCAGGGAACGGACTTATTTCCCCCCCAATACCTCACAATTTTCGATTGGGAACCACCTCTTGCGTATTCTCTACGGTGGTTCGAGCTACGCTTGTGTTGATAAGGTCTCCTTGACCATCTAGAGTAGCAGTGCCACGGACGACGGTGAGCCATACTTAATCTCTCTTTTTTGCTTGTTTTAATAGTCAGTAATTAAATATGCAAAATTACCAATGGGTTAAAAATTTTGCTATGTTTCAAATTTCTACGATATATATGATAATATGAAGTCTATATCTTCTTTCTTTCTTTTTCTAATTCTCTGTAAGCTAGCTGACATTTTTCTATCCACTTTTTTTTGTAAGCTTTATTATTTAGAATTTTTCCATCGATACACCACTGCACACAAATTTCATAAAGATCCCAATCCAATTCTTCTTGTTCCCAATAGACATCGATTTCTTCGTATCCTAATTTCCACATGACGAATGCTCTTGAATGTCCGTCTAGAAATATAATTTTATTGTTTAACTTCTATATTGGAACAGGTTTGACTTTATGAGGTTTTTTTTTCAGGAGTTTAAGGTACTTTTTAATTTTTACCGAATTAAGATACAACTGACTTGGTTGGATTTCAGAAATTTTCATCGAGAATTTTCCGTTCATGAGAGATGTGAGAATTATAATCAAATATCTAAATTTGCGACGAATAAATTAGCATATATTAATAGTTGAACTCTTATAAAGAAAATCCCTACAATGCTTATTCCATCTTGTTACTCGGTACCTATGTTTACTTTCTAAGACTTTTGATGACCTTGTTTGCAAATTAAGGGAAGAAATTCCTTAAAAATCGCGTGATTTTCCTTTCATATCAAAACTCGCAATAACTCCGCTCCTATTCTCAAACTTCCAGGTTTTCCCAAAATCGTTGTAATTCCAAAAATGAGTGTTGCAAATTTTTAGGTCTGAAAGATAAATTCCAAAGATAGAATTTTCAAGTTTTTGGGGATTTTTACCGTCAAGGCCTGGGGTATACGACAATTTCATCTCTCCATAAGGCATTGTAACATGAAAAGTGGTTCTTTCTTGTTTTAGGTTGATATTAACATATTTAGTGCCGAGATTTTTCTTTAGCAAAATCGCTCCAGGTATATTTTTCATGAAATAAGATTCTAGGTACTTCCTCTGCTCCTCGGTCGTATTCTCACTAATATATAACCCTCCTTCCCCTCCCTTTGAAAGCACATCGGCTGCTTTGTTGGAAAACAAATCAACTACATTTATTGCCAACACTCCGCTAATGTCTACTTCTCCAATTTTTCCTTCTTGAAATTGAAAGCACTGAAAGGACTTGCAAGGTTCTTCCCTATCCCTACCAAAGTAAAACGAACAATGGCCTTCAGAGGCACACGCCTCGTACCATACGCCTTTCGCCATCCAACTAATTCTTTCTTTTGACATAATTTCACTTCTCTATATTTAAGATAACCTCTCTACAAGGTTTAATCTAACGATAGTAAATAAGTAATAATTGGTTATAAATCATCATCCAAGTTGAAAATTAGCTATTCTTAATTTTAAAAGTAAAGAAAAAGAATTTAGCTTAAAGAAGCGTCTAAGCGTTTAATGAACTGAACCATCAACTGTCCACAGGTTTCCATCGATTCCGGTTTAATTGCTTCCAAAGTATCAGCATTGTAATACTATAGAGAACTATAGTGTATAGCATAAAATGTATGCAAAAACACATATAGCTTTATATTAATAAATAGCAAAGTTAAATATTGTATTAGGTTTAATTTAATAGGTTTTAAATTGTCATTAGTTTACTTGTTAAGGATATTATCGCAATCATGGATAAAATAGCAGAGACATTTAAGCTTAAGACTTTATTGCTATGTAAAGGTCTAAGTCTTGAACCCAAAAAAATTAAGTATTATCAAGACCAAGGGATCGATCTATTATCTCGAAGAAAAGGAGGAGCGGGTCCATTGGGGGGAAGATACTTCCTTTTTGAAGATGGAAAGACTATAGTTAATTGTGCTCTTTGGGAAAGTAATGAAAAGAGCGACCTCACACTAGGAGAAAAGAGCGGAGATTATTTTCAAATTTATAATAACTCCCACAATGGTGCTATAGGTAAGATCAAACTCGTAGAAAACCCTGCTTATTACTCTTCGGAGTTTAAAACTTCAGACGGAGTGGAAATGCGTAAAATCGCCTTAGTGCATGGTATTGATTGTCTAGCAACGACTATATATCAAAAATGTAAGTATTGGGAATGTGGACAAGCTTGTCAATTTTGCGGTATTGAGTTAAGTTATCATTCGCAAACTACTATTCTAGAAAAAACTCCACAACAAATATCTGAAGTAGTTTTCCAAGCAAAAAATGAGCATAGGTGTTCTCACATGACATTAACCAGCGGAACGGAAGATTCGGAGGATAAGGGTGCCGAACGATACATTAGAGTAGTTAGCGAGCTAAAAACAACACATCCAGACATACCTTTACACATTCAGATTGAACCTTTATCAGACTTAAACTACCTGAGACAACTTAAAGAAGTAGGAGCGGATACAGCAGGAATACATATTGAAATATTTGATGACATAATCCGTTCGATAATAACGCCCGGAAAATTCAACATCCCATACAGCGAATTTAAGACTAATTGGAAAGAAGCAGTCAAAATCTTTGGTGAAAATCAAGTTGAAACATTCGTGTTAACGGGATTTGGAGAAAATGTTTCAGAACTTCTAGATTCGATCGAAGAGATTGTAAGAATTGGAGTTATTCCTTTTGTGACTCCCGTGAGATCCCTTCCAGGTCAGAAAAAGTCCTTGCCATCGACAAATCCTGACATCTTATTAGAGATTTACGCTAAAACCGCCCAAATTATGAGAGATTACGG
>JAHPYY010000004.1 GCA_019058515.1 Promethearchaeota archaeon | reverse complement strand
TTCGACTCTGGTTCCTGACAAATGGCGTTCCAAATTGAGTTAAAGCGTTGATAGTATCTTCAAAACCATCAATTTTATTTCCATCATCGAGGAACTTTTGCTTTAATAAAAAACGCTCTTCAGAGGTACCGCAATCGTTGCAGTGTATACAATTATAAAGCCTAAGATAATCTTTTTGTTTAAATTTATACGAATTCTTGGTTTTAAGTAAATTAAATACCTCTTCGTTGGTCAAAAAGTTATTTGGATCAACTTCTTTGCATGGACACTTGTAATCTTCGTTCATTCTAAATTTACTTTATCAATTCGAATAAGTCTTTAGCCTTGGGATTTATTTTAAATAACTTGCTATATCTGCGTAAAATCCACCAACAGCTTGGGCAATACGTAGTCGCAAAATCAACATCCTCGCGGTCAAAATCGTCCATCCTTTTTCGAGCTATTGCTTCAATTACATCCGTTCTATGCAGATATCCCTGTCCACCACCACAACACCAGTGTGGTACATCAACGACCTCGTAGCCTGATTTTGATAGGATGTTATCGACAAAAGTATCGACTCCCGTTCGTCCACGATTCATTAATTGGCACAAATGTTGTACAGCTACGCTACCCTTTTTTTTTTCGCTCGCAGGTTTGAGATAATCAGCAATATAGGAAATTTCTAAATCCAAATCGGTGTATTCTTCTTTAAACAGGTAATAACAGGCGGGACATAAGCATAAGATTTTTTTAAATCCTTTCGATTTGAAAATTTCTATATTTTCTTTCATACAGACTTCGTATTCGTCCTTTAAACCAGAGATTTTTAGGTGCCAACCGCAACAAATTTCCTTATCGAAGATCGTAAAGTCAATATTTTGTTTAAGTAAAAATTGAAGAGCGTGTTCTGTGTACCGCGGAATTCTTATAGTTGAAAGGCACCCCATAAAGAAGAGCGTGTCTGAAGTATCTGGAATCCCTTCTGGCTTTCTTATTCTCATTTTATTTGTAGGATAAGGGCTTCGAAATTGTTTGAAATTGTCTATCATTTCGTTGTATTCGTCGAAAGTGTTTCCATCTTGAATGAATTTCTCTTTTAACGCAATTCTTTCGGCTTCAGTTTCGCATTCTCCACAGTGTACACAATTAAACAACTTTATATAGTCATCGTGGGTGAATTCGATATCCTCTTTTTTAGCAACTAGATCTCGTATTTCTTGATCAGAGAGGAAATTATTAGCGTCGACTTCTTCAGTAGGATAATTTTTTCTACCTTGAATTCGTTCATTCATTTTACTCCACTAGAGTTGATTAATAGAAAGTGCTAATTAAATGTATCTCTTTAAATCCATAGAAACCTAATAACTCAACTCTTCCCTATTTAGGACAAAATACATAAGTGATCACTTTCCTACATGGTGATTATATAAAGAGATTATGTTGCGTTCTCATACTATGGGTTAAAGATTAATTAATCGATATACATTAATCTAACCATTAAATAATTCTATAATTTTTATAAATGAAACATAGTAAGTTTTCCAGAAGAGCTATACTAAAGAGTTTAATAGTGACACTAATTCTCTTTTCAATGGTTTCAATTGTAGTTTCTCAAAGTTTCGATAGAACTCCTGAAACCATTTTAAACAAAAATAATACAAGCAATAAAAAAGAGATTTATGAAGAATATGAAGAATTTGAAGTTTTTTCAAATCTTTTAATTATGAATACATATTTTAGTGTTACTACTTCATATTTACCTGATGAAAATTCAGTAATTCTAGGTATTCCTCTGCTTAGCCTCTATATCTTCTCGAATGTAATTATCGCAATCAGAAAGCAACTCAAATTAAGTAAATCTGAAGTTCGAAACAAGAATCTAGACCGCGAAATTGAAGTAAATTTAACTTCACAAGAGAGTTTGATATTAGATTTCGTGCGAGAATTTCTATCTAAAAATCGTTTCTTAGAAGTAGATAAAGTAATTCCGTATATAAACGCTCGATTATTGAAATCAGAAACATCATTAAATAAAAACGGCATAAAGAACGTATTAGACGACTTATTAAAAAAAAAAGTTATAGTTAATGGTTCTAAACTAACTCGCAATGATATACTCGATAATTCAAACCGATTATCGATATACAATTTGGTTTTGAACAACCCTGGAATTCATTTCATGTACATTGTAAATTTATTGGGAATGTCAATTTTTTTGGTAAAATGGCACCTAAGTATGCTCTTAAAATTTAATCTTATCAATACCACAAGAGTAGAAAATAGAGAAATCTATTACAATTCACACCTTACGGAGAAAACTGCAAAACGATTACATTTTATGAGTAGAGAAAGAACCCTCAAAATAATTAATTATTTGAAAAGCAAACCTAAAGGATGTTCAAAATATAGAATCTCAAAAGAATTAAAAATTCATCCTACTACAACTACGAAATACATACATAAATTAGAAGAATTTGAAGTTATTTCGGGTATACAACATCCTAATAAAACCTTATATATTCTGAATAGAAAATCTTTTTTTAAATAGAATCAACATATCACAATTCTACATTAAGGTTTTTTAAGGTTTCCCTTTTCAATTTTAGTTATGTTTCAGTTTAATTATAAAAAATTTCTCAAAATTCTATTGCTAATAAGCATTCTTGTGGCAATATTGGGGATGATAATCCATTTCATGTATCCATCAGAAATGACCACAGCTTCTGGTGACGAGAATGCTTATATCCACGATTTGGAAACATATAATGGTTTTTTCCTTAATCCTAAAATTACTGACAATAATTTTCAATTTAGGATTGATATCACTGCTTCTGGTAATTATAATTATTCTTGGAACTACAATTTCACAATTATGATTTTAAATATACATGAATTTGAAAGGCTGGAAAACGGAACGGATATCGTTGAGTTGAATCCGATTGAAACCATTAAAAAAGAATATGAACCTTACTTGGGGCAACCCACTCACAGAAAGACTATTTATCTCGACCAACCTGAGTCAATTTACATATTAATTGTTAATACTGGAGATACTCCTGTTAACGTTTATATTAGCTATTATTATTCAGTAGTCCATCCAACATATTATATCGGAATTATAATTGCTTTGGTAGGTACAATGTTGGGTTTTTTATCGAGTATTTTCCTTTTTACGGGATCGATAAGGTATTTCTTATTCGGAACATCTATCAATGTTATTGCGTTCTTTGTAAGAGTTTTGACCTTATCTGCTTTCTTTGGACATCCCTTTATGTATTATCTTACTATAGAGATGTATTCTGATTATCAGACATGGTATATGGGGTGGTCAGTTCCTTTTAAGGAGGGGGTTTGGCTTTATTCGGATGAAATGATTGGATATGAATATGGACCTTTGTATATGTTGACGATTGGATTTTTTTCGTATTTACCACATGCGTGGGGTATGGGTATTCCATTGTTTTTATTCGGAGTAGGTACAGGATGGATTGTGCATAAAATTACGTATAAGTTAACTAAAAATGAAACACAGTCTAATATCGCAACACTGATTTACTTTCTAAATCCTTTCACATTACTCTACTCAAGTTTTACTTGGTTAAATCCCTCAATATATACTTTTTTCGTTGTTTTGTCTTTCTACTTTTTACTTAAAAGCAAGTACACATATTCTTTGGCCTCTCTTGGGATCGCAACTATGTATAAACAATTTGCTATTATATTTTTTCCCTTAGTGTTAATATACATCATAAAACAAAATAAAACGGAAAAGGTAGGTGCCAATTTTAAAACTGTAATAAAGTACGCGCTTACATTTAGTTTAACAATTCTAATCATATCGCTTCCGTTCCTTATCGTTGACTATCAAGTATATATTAATCGAGTTTTTTTTAATAACGCTGTTTTTTCCCCAGAAAATTTAAACCGGGTAGTTTATCATTTAGGAGTAGGTGTAAGATTCACTGATCCAATTTTATTATTAGGGGGTACGAATATTATCACATTGGCGATAAACTATTTAATAGCATATTATATTCTACTTGGTGTTAGTTTTGCAATAGTTTACATTTCCCTTTTTCGATATAGTCACAAAATAGACGAATCTAACAATAGATATCAGTTATTTACAAAAATATTGTATCTATCAGTATTTCTAGTTATTGCGGTACAATTGTTTTATCCCCGTGGTGCCTATAAATTCTACTTAATATTATTAGCACCTTTTTTATCAATTTTTTTCGATTACAAAAATCTTTCAATCAATCCTAAAAGCAGTAATCTTTCAAAAAAGAGGATTTTAATCCCTTTAGCTATTTCTTGGGGAATATTTTTCTGTTTTAGATATGCTTATTTCTTAATATTAATACTTTGGATGGTTTTTTTAATATTAATGAACAGAAAATATACATTGGTACACGATTGTTCTGGGTAGATTCTTTATTTTCATTCTAAGCAAAAAAGTGCAATTTTTCAATTTTTACCTATTAAAGGAATGTGCTAATTATGTATATCTTTTAAATGCTATAAACAGTTAAATATAATGGAGTACAAAACCCAATGATTTATTAATATAGCTTAATTGCGATACATTAGTATACAAATATTGAAATTTTCTTGCAATGATAAACGACCTATTTATCCTTACATCTACGGGGTTGATGCTGTACAGTTGGCACCCTATTTCGAATGTAGAGGTAAAATCGGACAGTGATGATTTAGTGGGGGGATTTCTTTCAGCTATCGATTCTTTTGCTACATTAGAAAGGGGAGAAGATATACAATCGTTAAGGTTAAAAGAAACTTCAATAATATTCGAAAAAAACGAAGATTATTTCCTGAAGTTAACCTTTGTCATAACCACGAAGGATGAGGCGTTTATTGAATTGTTACACTCCATCATCCATGAAATCATGGATGAATTTGTCAAGCAATATCGCGATATATTAAACAAACCTTTTGATGGAGGTATATCCGGTTTTAAAGTGTTTGATAATACTGTGGAATCCATTAGGAACGCGTACGGATTAGATGTGCTAGAAGCCCTCATTAAAATAATTGATATGAAAGGAGGTATGAAATCCGTTGCTTTAATCGAGCCAAAAGGAGGTAACATACTCTATCTTTACGCAAAACACTATTTAGAAAAGGAAAAATTAAGTTTTCTCATACCCTTAATTTTAAACTCAGCTCGATTGCTCTATCAAACGAATCTTAACGAAGACATTGTTTGGATTGTCCTAAACACTGCGCGAAATCATAATTTAACTGTGGAAAAACGGGAAAAAATCTTAATTGTAAAGCAATCCGAATACGAAGAATCCGTTGAAAACGATTTTTTATCGTTGGATTTTTTTAATAGCAAAGATAAGTATGTAAAAAAACCAAAAAGGCTTGTGGACCTTTTTAAAAAAATCAATTGGGACTCTAGAATTAAACAATTCTTTCTTATCGATTTATTTGGTAAAGAATTGCACTCTGAACTTTTCGATGATAGTTACGATTACTCAGATTATATTCCTGAAACGGTCAGTTTTATTACTTCTACTAAAAATACAAGTGAACAAATATATAATACAGAACTATTTTTCTCTGCAATAATCGGTGTTAATTTGGCTACAATTTGCGTTAATTTCAATAATTTCGTGCTAACAATGATAACCACCTTTGAAGAGTTAAAGGATGTTGCTATTATAAACGAGATCTGCGAAGGCTTACTCAAACAATTAGCTTAAACCAGCTATTTTTGCAAATTTCGTTAAATCTAAAAGGATTAATCTTATATATTCATAAGATTTATTACTCCAAATAACAACGCTAGTATTCATATAAATGAGTATTGAGCGAGTTTAAAGCTAGATAATGAATAATTTTAAAGAGTGATCAAATTGGCTTTTGAATTATGGATTGAATTAATGATTCTCCAAACAATTGTAGGATATTGCTTTGCTTTGGCAAACGAGTTTATTGGGATTTACTTCATAAAAGATCTTAGTCTTATGAAGGGAGATATTAAAACCATCAAATTACACAAATTATACGGACGAACCGAAATTTTAATCTTTTACGCGTTAATGTCTCAATGTCTTTTTATGTTATACATGCATATCGCTGCCGCTGATCCAAATTTACTTACTCCTTCGGGTGTCTGGGCTCATAGTTGGTGGGGGGGGTTTCTAGCGGTTGCGCTCGTGACTTTTAAGTTTTACTTCGCTCGATGGAAAAAAGACGAAATTTATAAATACGGGAAGTATATTGGACCTATTGGCTTTACAGGGTGGAGTCTTTCGCATTGGACGAGTTTATACAATTTTTATTTCGTTGTAAACGCTAACGGTAATTTTCCTATTATTTTCATTCCCACCACATTTATCTGGGCAGCAATAATTCCTTTTTTCGGAGGTGTATTATTATTCATGCTAGTGCTACTTCGTAGAAAGGCAGATATAAAAAGGAAGGGTAGATTTGGTATAAATCAGATAGCTTTTGTGCTTCACGGTATTACTTTTGGTTACGAAAATTCTGCAAAGGAATTATTAGGTACGCCTGCGCTTTTTAAATACGTAGTTCCTCAAACTTACGCTTTTATTGAAAGGATGATGACGATGTCCGGTTTTAATATGAAGAAATTAGAGCAAATGTCGTTACCAGATGCTATGAAGGAATTTATGAACATGGCAGAAACGGTTGGTATGGCAGAAAAAATAAAGGTTAAGTGGATTTCGGACAATCAATTTTCTGTGGAATCCGTCAATTGTTCAACTTCAGCTGTTAGGAGCGTCATGACAGAGAAAGAATTAACTAATGCCATATGCCCTTGGGCAATCTTTGCCGCAAGCATTGCGAATAAAATAACGGGGAAAGAATTAAAGATGGATGCGTCTGAGTTTTCTGCTATAGGCGCGAAAACGAAACTCACCATTTTGGATGAAAAGTAACTCAAATCTTTATTAAACCATATTTTTTTGAATCAACTCACTTGTGTTATAACTAATTTATAATTGGTTTTCTTAATATTACCTGAGAATTAAATAATAATTTAAATTTGACACTTTCCACATTTAGGAGTTGTTAATTTTCAAATTCTTTCCAAATTTTCTGGTTGATATTAAGGATTGATCGGAAGAAGAGATTCTTTCGAGTTTAGGGGGTGGTTTTGGTCATTTTCGAATATTTTTTTCTTTTTATTAGCCATGCCTAATATTTAAATATTTTTTACTCTTAATATTATTTAATGTCTGAATTAAATGACATTAACGCTCAAGAACATATTTTCAAAGAATCGGGAGGATTTCATTACATTTTTTTGCACCCTAGAAAACATAATAAAGAATTGTATAACCAATTGAAAAATAGAGGTTAAAATGATGCCTCTCCTCACATATATTATCCTTCATGGATTACTTTTTGCAGGAATTATAACATTTTATCTACTCACAATGATGAAATTATTGTCTCCTCGAGTGTGGGCTATGGGTGATTATCCAAAATCAATTACCGAAAAAGTCTCTCCACAAACTAAAGAAGAGAAGAAAAAAGGAGCAATCGTATATATTCCCTTTTTAATAATTGGATTTGGAATTCCAATAATCTCAACCTTAATGCTGAAAGTGGAAATGGGGGGACAAATCGATATCATCTCAGCATTTCTCAATTTATTTGGAATCTTTATGTTAGCAAATATCGCGGATTTAATTATTCTCGATATCCTAATTGTGGGTACTATTACGCCCAAATGGGTAGTCATTCCTGGAACTGAAGATTTGGTAGATACAGAATATAAAACATTTAGGAAATACCATGCAAAAGCGCATGTAAAGGGTTCACTAATTATGGCTGGTATTTGCTTTTTAATAGCAATATTAATCTCAATCTTATAATGCCAGATAAAATCGGACAAATTTTAAACAAATTGGATGAATTAAATATGGAAAAACAACGCTCAAGGGAACCAATAAAATGGTTTATTAAATTTTTTATATTTGAAATAATATTAGCTCTGGTTTTATTCCTTACCGCAGGGACATTTCTTTGGTTTGATGTTTGGATAATTATTATAATATTTAATATTTTTGTTATCTTAACCTGCTTTTATTTATGGAAGAAAGATCCAGAATTACTTGAAAAAAGGTCAAAGATGGAGATAAAAGAAAAATTCGATAAGATAGTGATATTAGTATTATTTGTTTCTGTGGTAGTGCTTTTTTTAATACCAGGTTTAGACTATAGATTTCAATGGTCAAAAGCACCTCTTTTCATTAAAGTTATCGGATATGTTTGTTTTTTGATAAGTCTTCTAGTTCATTTTCTTGTTGTAAAAGAGAACACTTTTTTATCTAAAGCTGTAGAAATTCAAGAAGAGAGAAATCAAACGGTTATTACGACGGGCCCTTACAAATTTGTAAGACATCCAATGTATACTAGTGTAATTTTAACGTTTATTTCTTTATGTCTATCCCTGGGTTCCTATTTCTCATTAATCCCGGCATCAGTTGCGGTTATAGCATTCATATATCGAACTAAACGCGAAGATGATTTTTTAAAGCAACATCTGAAGGGATATGAGGATTATACAAAAAGAACAAGATATCGATTGATTCCTGGCATTTGGTAAATAGAAAAAGTAAAATATAACACATTTAGGTGTCGCTAATTTTAATTTTTTTTTAAATCTCTTTTCTGTGTTAAAACTAATTTATAAGAGAGGTGAAACATTTCTCAACTTTTTTAAATTAAGTTAAAAAGAAAAAAATAGTAAAAATTGTATTTACTCTTCCTTTTTTAGTTTTGCGTTTGATCTCTGAATTCCCACTTCTCGACTTTGCCCCGGAAGCGCTGTACCACACTGATCCTTCTTAGCTTCGTTAGCTTTGAAGGCTTTATCTAACTCGTCCTCTAATTCGTCATCGGACATTTCTTTTCCCGTCATGAGATACAATTGAATATCATTTGATTTAAAGATTAAGCTTGTAATTTATAGAATATTCCAAAAAAGTAGAGTAAAATTAATAACGACCATAAAAAATATATATTAAAAATTACAAACAGATAATTTATATAGATTGGGCTTGTAAATTATAAAATATATTATCTCAATTTTAATCAAAAAAAGATAAATAAAAAATTATCAAACTAATTAATGAATTATAAGGATTGATCCAATCTATTGCCTATTGCTCCGATTGGAAAAGCTTACTTCTGTTGACCGAAACTCCGTCTTAAAACGATAATACCTCCGATTTTTCCTTCTTTAGGTTGAGAAAAATCTCTTTAAATTGTTCTGGAGTCAAAGATTCTTCCACTACCTGATAATCAAATTCGCTATCCATAGTAAAAAGATACGCGAGAGTCCTTAAAAACAAGAGGGGAGCACATATTTAACTTTTGGGAAATTGGTAATGAATTAACGCGGTTGGGGATTGGATATTGGTATCCTTATTTCACTAAAATGAATAACCTAAGATATAATAAAGATATCAATGTTAATTTTGTAATTCCACCTTTCGTTTTAGATACTTTAGAAAATAATAAAAGTATTTTTCTCGAAATTGAATTTTTTCAAGAAAAACTAAAGACTTTTGATTCCACAAAAAGTCAACCAAGAAATTTAATGACATTTGAAATCTCTCACGATCAAATTACAGAATTTATTGCTAAGCATCCTGAAATGTTTGAAGAAGGTTGGTCCTTAGTTAAAAAAGAATTTGATACAAATTCAGTAGGAAAAATTGATGTATTATTAAAAAATCAAAATAATAATTTTTTAGTGATTGAAGTTAAAAAGGAAACGGCAAAATACGAACCAGTTGGTCAGATTCTTAGTTATATTAACTGGGTTAAAAAAACTTGGTTGAACAAAGAAAGAAGTACGAGGCATTATAATCTGTGGAAAACTGCACCCTCAATTAGAATCTGCTTTTAAAGAAGTTAAAAATCCCGAACTTCAAGTTTGGATGTACGAAAAACTAAAAGATGGCTTTAAATTCGAGAAGGTTCTTGAGATTGAGGAAAAATTGTGTCCGTTTTGCGGAAAATTGTGTTCTCCTCGTGCTTCAAAATGTCCTGGATGTGGAGACCCTTTTAAACAAAATTAAGGCTGGTAATAGAATATACTTGAAATCAAGTATCTCTTCTCAAGTATTTTTTTTAAATACATTTCTTAGATCAATTTCGCTTTTTAAGAATATGTCCCAAAAATAAGTCACATTTTTATTAATCCGAGTCTCATCAACATTTAAAATACTTTTCATTTCAAGTAAGAGAAGATCTTTGTACCTTTGGTTAATCTTAATTTACCCATTTAACTCTTGAGTTACATGCTTTCTTTTTTCATAATAATGAAAGGCTTTTTCTCTTCTTCATCCAATTTTTCCTTATGAAGTCCTCGACTAAGTGGTGATTTAAAGCTATGGTTAAGTTTTTTTAAGAAACTATACCTATAATCTAAGCTTGTAAATATGGGTTTTCGCGTGTTTTTTCAACAATTTTCAAAATATTCTTGTGTTTCTCGCGTATGGAATAGTTCTTAAAATATTGAATAAAATTATTGCAAATCTGCTGTAAATATATATATTTCTTTTTCGCATGCAAGAATTTGAATTGAAATGATGCAAAAATATGGATGTGTAGAGATTTTTATAGCTCTGTAAGAATTCACGGATCCAATTGATGATCGATTTAGTATTGGTAAATTTTCGCAAAAACTTCGATCTTAGTTGGAGGGTTACCTCTACACTTGAGATTAATTCATTGTAATCGTTATATAATATATATTTTCGAGCCAATCGATCTGATTTGGGAAGATTGCTTGGATCTTCTATAGCAATCCTTTCGCAAGGATAAAAGTGTTGGTCTTTCGACCTATCTACAATTTTATAAAGAAGGTAAAGATAGCGTAGATCTTTAAAGCTGTTTATCTTCTGTAGGATCAATTCTTTAATTTGACTAGGCTCAGGTAAAGTTGAGTCTAAAAGACTTTCAATGTAATTGAATAACGGAGGTGTTATGAAATAAGCATTTTCTGAATTTTTCAAATCTGGACAGGGATTCTTACCGGTTAATTCATCGTGGCTATAAACGCGAGAGATCTTGTAGGTGTGCTTCTTTATCTCATATCGAATATAGTCATTGGAGTCTCGTTTAAAAATCTGCAAATATTCTTGAATTAAGACTTTTGGAAGATGCATTTTGTCTTGTAAATTATACAGTATATTTTCCTCCGAAGGGCCCAATAGAAAAAACCCATTTCCTTTCTCCTCGTCGAAGTATAATATTAACAACAGTGGAAGTAAATTATCTCTTATCCATTGAATCTCCTTTGTCGGATGGACGAATATATCTTCAATTTTTCCTTTTCTTTTTGTGTTATCCCTGGTGACAGGAAAATTTAATATATTGTGAATTTTTTTGACGGTATCTCCTATCACTTCTAATTGTGCTTTAAATATATTATTATAAAGTACTAATAAAGGTTTAAGAGCTCTTTCTACTTTCTCTTGCCATTTGCCGGCGAAATTACTATCTACTTGCCTCAATATTTCGTGTACGGTCCAATTACCGATAGTTTGAATCTCTTTCAACACGGATATGGTGTTTTGGTTCACCGCTTCTTCAACATACAACTCAAGCGGATATGAATTAGTTGTGGACCCTGTACGTTTAAAGCAAACCGGATTTAACTTAGTAAGTAATGCCATTAAATTTACCGAAAAAGGGGAGGTATCACTTAAAGGAATTGAAAAGGAGCAAGAATGGGAATTTCAAGTAAATGATACAGGAATCGGCATTGATAAACGAGATTATGATAGTATATTTAAAGAATTCGGTAGAATTAAGAATGAGATAACAAGAGATATACCGGGTACTGGATTAGGTTTAACTCTTACGAAAAGATTGGTTAATCTGCATGGGGGAAATTTTTGGTTTGAAAGTGAGTTTGGAAAGGGTACGATATTTTATTTTAGAATTCCTAAAATTTCCACTGTAACCAAAATCAAATCTAAGCAAGAGACTAATTAGAGGGATATCTATTTGTGCCATGTTGACGATAGGTGGAAGGATGTAAGAAACAAATTATCCGATCTGGTTGAATATTCCTTAGATCTTATTTATGGTCGTGATATAAGAGGAAACTTTCTTGATGTTAATGATGTTGCATTGAGTGTTCTCAGATTTTCTAGAAACAAGATTAAAGATATTTCTTTTAAAGATTTATTAGATAATGAACAAATTCAAGTTGCTTTTATACTAATTAAAGAATTTCGAGACAATGGAAAACAATCTTCTCTTAACGAATATAAAATTAAAATTAAAGGTAGCTGAGTTTAGAGAATTAGTAAGTCGAATTTTGAGCTAATTCACGTAAACTTTAATATTAGGAATTTATTGGTCTTAACAACATAATGATAAAACTAGATCAATTCGAAACATTATCTAATGTTAGAACGCTTTGATCTCGCGAGATACATATACCTCCTTCATTACGACTAGTAATCGATGAAATTGTTAAAGAATCTAAGAGATATAATGAAGGAATAAAACTGAGAATGTGATATTAATATCTTGATTACATTTAAATAATGTTGCGGTCTTTGGTCAAATGTACATCCAATAATACGCTTTACGCAATCGCCGATTTCCGAGAATTTTTCCCTCAGATTAAATCAAGTGCCGTTTAATATTGTGTTTAGTAAAAAAGAACCTAATCGTATTAGTCTGTTATAACCTGAATGGCTACATTCCCTTTCTTTCTACCCGTTTTCACATATGTGTACGCGTCCACGATTTGTTCTAATAGATAACATGTATCTATATTTAATAAATTTTTTTTTACATGAGAAAAAAAAAAATGAATATTAAATTATGATTTACGGTTTATAGTAGAGCATCTTCTACTTTTCCAATAGCTTTCTGAAATTTTCTAATAGCTCTTTTATAATTCCCTTCGTACCAAGCTTCTAGTGCTTCGTCGTAATAATCCCAAGCGTTCTCAATATCTTTATTAATTCCACCAATTAACGCCAATTCTGCGTCTGAGATCTTTATATGCACTACATCTCGTATATTTTCCACGATAGATTCAATTACATCCGAAGTATCCACGCCGTATTCAGCAGCGTTTTCAAGATGCTTAATTGCATCCTCGAGTTTATCGAAGGATTTTTCAAGTTTTCCTTCATTTGCTTTCTCGATAGCATCTTCAAGCTTTCCCTCTGCTTTATTCAGACTTTTTAATGTATCTGAAGAAATATCCCCCAATTTCAATTCTTGGATTTCAGCCAATCGATCTTCAAGGTTAACAACATACGATTTAGGTACCCAATCGCATCGCGCTTTCATTGTATCTCTATACGCTTTTTCAAACTTATTAATCGCTTTATCGTATTTTCCCTCTTCTAACTTCTCCCCTGCTGTGTCATAATTATCCCGTGCTTTAACGACGTGTTTATTATCTTCACCGACCATGACAATGGCATCAGATAAAGATTGATCGACTATCTCTCGAACTAAATTAATAATTTCGTCTATTACATCTTGAACATGTGCACCGTCGTCCTGAGCGTCCATTAAGTCCTCGACTGCGTCTTGAAGTTTGTCAAGTGCGTCTTCAAATTTTCCGCTTTCAAACTTTTCTATTGCTTTTTCAAAATCCTTTATTGCCCGCTCAATTTCGTTTTCCGCTTCAGGTGGTACCTCAAGTTCCTCTAAAACGGTGATTACCTTATCAATCGAATCCGAAGGCGTTTTTCGTGAAACCCCATAAAACCACACTTTATCCATTGGATTCGATTGATAGCCAGTAATATAATGGAGATAGGCATCGTAATTTATATGGGAATAACACCAAGCCCATGGTAAGTCCTGTTCAACTAAGAGTTCTTGAATTCTCCAATAGATTAATTCTCTTCGAGTAGAATCTGTTTCATTCATTCCTTGTTCCATCAATAGCTGAACATTATCCCATACATCATGCGGATCTCTACCGGCTTCAATCGCTGCTTTATATCCATCATATTGAGCAAAATTAGATGAATAAAATCTATAAACCGGAGCAGATGTATTGGTGAATAAAGGAAGGAGGTAATCATTTGGGTCATTAAAATCAGGAATCCAGCCGATAAAGTAAAGTTGGAGCATATCTCTGGTAAATCCTTCTCTTTCGTATCCTCTATCAATAAATTCGCTCCAGCTCATGCCTGCCTTTGTTACTTGGATGCCAATTTTGCTAAGGTTGTTTTGCAACAGATAGAATATTTCTTCTCGCACTTCGTTTCCTATATTATATGTGTAGTTGAAGGTAAGGAAGTTTGCGGTTTGCCACTCGTAATCGGTCCAACTTAAATCTCCATAGCCCATGCTAACCATGTACTCTCTTGCTTTAGTAGGATTATAGATAGCGGCGTCAAAAGACCAATTGGCGTATAAAATGCCCTCCGGAAGGGGAGATTTCAGTCTTACTGCGTGACCTTCTAAAATCTCGTCGATAATATAAGAATAGTTTATTGCGTGAGAGATTGCTCGTCTTATGGTCTTATTTATCTGTTTGTTATTCATCCCAACATAAGAAATAACTGTGTTTTGTCCTTTTGCCACAGTAAGGTTAGGATCAGCTTCGAAGGTATCCAACATTGAGGGTAAAGGGTTTCTTAGACAATCAATATCTCCCGAAAGGAGCGCTTGATTCCTTTCCTCTTCCTCCCAAATTACGGAAAATATTAAACCCTTAATTTCAGCAGCCCCATCCCGATAGTCTTCAAAAGCATGAAATCTTACTTCCTTATTCTCCACGTAATAATCGTATACAAAAGGACCAGTTCCAACTAAGTCTCCCGTGAGAGTGTCAATGTAGTTATCAACAGGAGTAGAGGTAGGAGATAATATCCCAGTAGCCCAACAACTCAAGAGCGCCTCCAATGCTGCGTAGGGTTTGTTTAACACGAATTTAATGGTGTAAGTATCAATAACCTCAGTTCTATTAACGATTAAAGTTCCATCGGACCATCTAAATAAGGGATCTAATTGTGTTATAGGAATATCTTCGGGTAAGGTACCAGTTACATTTAAGAAATATGCCAATCTATTAAAATTCCATTGAACTGTTGTAGCATTAAAAGTTGTGCCATCATGAAAGATAACATCATTCCTTAATTCAACTGTATAATTTAAAGAATCATCAGACCAAGCACCCATTGCGGATGCTAATCTTGGGACAATAGTAAGACTCGGATCTGATAAATTGCTTGCAAATAGCGATTCAACGACTTGATCGATTACATCGATCGAGGGTAAATCGTAAGCGTAATGGGGATCAAGTGAACCAGGACCCCATCCAGTTCCGTATATTAATACAGGGTAATCTTCGGTTGCAATTTTTATTGGAGAATCGGAATCAACTATTACGGACGAAGGTATTGGTATTAAAACTGGATTCAAGAAAATTGCCAAAAAAATAATTAAAGTATATGATTTTACTCTTTTTTTCATCACATTGGTCGCCTATTTTTTTTCCAAAAAAATACACTTTTTAACAAAAGCGTAAAAAAAAAAAATACTCTTTCCCTTAAAAATTTTTCTACATGCATATTTCCCTTCAGAAAAAGCAAGATCCGTAAAGGATATTAATTATCTAATCACTCTTCCTAATTTATCCAATTGCTATAGACGAAAAGCATAATTGTTTTATCTTGTTGCGATATTTTAGTAAATTAGTTGATCTCCTCTTTTTTCTATTTTAAATTATTTCATAAATTTGTAGAAAGCGACGGCTTTCTGGTACTTTTTCTAGCGCAAGTATAGGTCGGCGAACCTTTCGTAATTGTCTGCCATATCCTCCTCGATGCCTTCCTGTTGGCTGAGAGAGAAGGTTTCTCGATACAAGATTTTCTCCCAATAGCATTTGTACAATGTACAGAGCTATAATATCAACATCATGTTTATCCGATTTTCAAGCTCGGGAGAAATCTTTAAATACCATCGCATCTTTATATTATTTCGAAGCCCCTAAAGACTAACGACCCAGCTACCCTGGATTTTTGTCTTTTGGTTAGTGAAACCCTCGTTACGGGTTTCACTCTTACTTTTTCTTTACATTTTTTTGACCTCTCTTTGGTCAAGCCGAGCGTCGAGTCTTTAGGGCTTTTCCCTATCTCTCGACTCGAGTTTTATCGATAACTGCATCCGTTTAGAAAATCGACTAATAAATAATCGTGCTATTTCTAAAGCTGATTTTCTTGATAATAGCGTATTAATCTGTAAAGTGAGCAACAAAAAAAAAGAGAATTCGTC
The DNA here is from genome assembly GCA_019058515.1 of Promethearchaeota archaeon. The sequence continues at coordinate 28,936 of JAHPYY010000004.1, read as the reverse complement.
TTATCCCAATTAGATCTTATTCTGGTCTAAACACGGAATGCAGTGCATGTGTTTTTAAATTGAAAAGGGATGGGAAAAAAAGACTACATTGAAATAAAGGGAAAAGGCGACAAACTCGAAGAGTTTTACAGCGCGTTTTTAGAGGGTATGAAAGGCGCGAAAGTTAGAAAGAGACGGTTACCCTACCATCCAAACGAAGAGGCTATTACATTTACCTCTCTTCACCTTACCAAAATTACCTTTCACGCGGTAAACGACGATGGTGACTTGTACTACAACATCTACACAGAATCTGGGATTCTCAGGTACTGGAAAGTAGTAGTAATTCTAGCTATACCCGCGTTATTTAGCATTCCATTCTTTTTGTGGTGGAACGCAATAATCGGATATATTCTCATCGCTCCTATAATTATATGGCTGAACTACGGGTGGATGTTAAAGTTTATTGAAGAACCCGAAAATTCGCAAGTACTTGTGGCGTTGGTTACTGCTGAAAAGGCAATAACGCATGTGTAGTTCTAAGTTATGTTCTTTTTTGCTTTATTTGTGGTTTTAATACTTAATGCAAAAATCGAAAAACTCCAGAGATATAGTCTATTCTTCGTATCGCTTAATTCTAGATCGGTTATAAGGAGAATAAAAAAAAAATTTAAAAACCGTTTTTCCACTCAGGACGATTTTCAGGTACCATTACAAAAATTTCGTTAATGGTATCGTAGAAATCCGCTCTCATGAACAAATTGCAGTAACAAGTACCATACTTTGCAACATCGTCGTCTTGTGCATAGTCACAGGGGCATATGATATCGCGATCTAATTCTCTCTCGCCAGAAGCTAAGCGACAAGGACAACTTTGATACCCGTAAGTTTTCTTATTTTCAACTAATCCTTCTATCAAATCATCTAGAGTAACTTTGTCTTTGTTTAATATCCAATTATTTTTCTTACATACATTATCCAAATATTCTTTCATTCCCTCTTCTGTACTCATATCCATTGTTTAATTCTCCTCCTTCATAAATTCGTCGTATTGACTAGGATTATATCCGACTACGAATTTATCATCGCACACCAGAAACGGATACGAAATTCTACTTTGATAATTTTCTCTCAGGAACTCCAGTATTTTAGATTTTTGTTCGGGGTTGATTTTATCCACATCAATGTATCGATACTTAATTTCCTTGTCATTAAGATATCTTTTGCATTTTTTACACCATTGGCATGTTGAAAGAGTAAATACAGTCACCGCATGCTTATCCTTTTTCCCCACTACATCTTGTGCGAGTTCGCTTATAAAATCAGGAAAGTCCGCCATTAGAAATCATCTCTTTTGTTTGAAATTATATTTCTTTATTTTAAATATTTATTAAAATTGTATATTCATGCTGGATCAATGGTTTGTTTCTCTAGGTTATCTCTCCAGTTAGGATCAATGCAATTGAAAGCTTCTTCGGTTCTTGTTCGAATATCCTCTTCACATGAATCTAATAGAATACCTAAATCAGACAAGGCTCTTTTATCTCCAATTTTCATAAGACTTTCAATAATGATAAACAAACGCGTTTTATCTATATACTCAGTGTTATTTTCTTCTTTTAGGAATTGTAAAATTGGCATCGTTGCTTTCGAATTTTTTATGTTCCCTAAAGCTTCGATTATCCTGTTCACTACTGCGGGTTCTTTCTCCTTATTTAACGCTTTAATAAGTAGGTTAACCGCTCTTCCATCCTCCATGTGTCCTAAATTAAGCGCAGCTTTGGCTCTGTCTTCCCATTTATCGCCATGAAGTAAGTTTTTGATGTTTTCGTTAAAAATAGCGTTAAGGTTTTTTTGATCCATACTTAATTTGCATTAACAAACATCTAAATTATAATGTACTGTTTATATTTTATTGACGTATTTAGCGACCATGACTTAATTTTTAATGAAGTAGCGAAAATTTCAAATAGATTATATTGGTTTACTTAAAATGAGAAAGATTACGAAAATAGGGTTAATTTTAGGGTTAGTAGTGTTAATTTCTTTTACCACCTTTTACTATCTATGGTGCGACTTTCATTTTGAGTCAGATTCGGTTGAAATTATTGTAAGTCGAATGTACGCTTTATTGTCCTTCAATCTTATGTTCTTCACATTATTTTTTGTGATAAATTTGAAGCATTATCTCTATGTGTTTGTAGTTATAGTTATTTTTGGGACGAGTTTATGGATTTTAGAATATGTTAATCAATTTCTTGAGGTTAGACAGTGGATTTACTCAATTGATGGCTTTATAGAAGTCATGCTTTTCATGACATTTAATGTAGTTGCTCCGGGATTAGTTTTTGTTGCATTTTACTACATTAAAAAAATATCCTATAAATACAAGGGGGCTAATATCTCCAAAACGCTACATTTGCATGAAGGTTTCTTTGGAATCGTTTTGTTCGCTATTGCTTTAGTATTACTGCTTTTCAGGTCATTTATGGTACCTAATAGGGTATTTTGGAGGCAATTAAGATTAGTTTTAGCAATAGTGGTTGTGTTTGCGTTCTTATTGATTTTTTTCGGAAGTTTTCTAATACTTAGAGATTGGAGAGATGTTATGAAATTCAAATTTATAGAAAAGGTTAAGGATACGGATAATGGCGACACAGGTTACCACGAAAACAATATATTTAACCAAATATCTAAAGAAGATCTTAAATTCTTTAAAAAGGTTAAAGTTTTACTATATCCTATAGGAATGTTTCTCACGAGTTTTTCTTTTAATATGATAGCCTACGGGACTTACTTTTTACCCGAAGAAATCTTTCGTCTAAATTACGAGAACATTGTTCTCTCTGGATACATTTTATCGTTTATCGCTGGGGGTTTAATTGGGCTAGATTGGTTCAGAATTTTTAAACATTTTTACCCCGATGATTACGAACAAATAATCCTTATAATTAACAAATTAGAGCGTTCTTGAAATATAACATAAATATCATAGATCTAAGATATCAAGTATTTTCGGGATATCGAGTGATATCCTAATTTGGTTGGCAACTTGATCGAAGGTTTCTTCTAATAAATTCCCTGATTTATAGTCCTCTGGTCGTTTCCAGCCAATAGAACGCAACCAGTTAATTTTAAACTTATGGTTATGGAATATTCCATGAATATAGGTACCCCACACTTTACCATTTTTGCTAATTGCACCGTCAACAATTTCAACCTCTTGTTGATTTCGTTCCACTATTTTTAATAAAGAATCGACATCACACCTTCTTGTATTTCCCATATGGATCTCGTATCCTTCTAATGATATGTCATTTGAATTTTCTAAGAAAGGATTGTTATGAAATGGCATAGCCTTGACTTGGTATGTGTCTTTAATTTTTGCGAATGTCGTTTCAATATTCAATAAATTAAGCCCATTAGCTTCTTGCATATTTGATTCGATGTTAAATGGATCGTATAATTTAGAACCAAGAATTTGATAACCACCGCATATTCCTACGACTACTCCACCGTTCTTTGCGTATTTTGTTATGGCCGTGTCGAGGTGTTGGTCTCGTAACCACATTAAGTCGTCGATTGTACTTTTTGTCCCAGGCAAAATAATTGCATTGGGTGTTCCAATATCGAGAGGATTATCCACATATCTTAGACTAATATCGGGTTCAATCTTTATGAGATCAAAATCGTCAAAATTTGAAATTCTTGGTAATCGAATAACCACGATATCCACCTCTCTAGCCTTTTGAGGGTAATAATTTTGAGATTCGATAGAAACTGAATCTTCCTCGGGTAAGAAATGTTTGAAATACGGGATTACACCAATAACTGGCAAGTGGCTCTTCTTTTGAAGTATTGAGACGCCTCCCTCGAACAGTCGAAGATCTCCTCGAAATTTATTAACCACGAGACCTTTTATTAGTCTTCTTTCATCATCTTCAAGCAACATAAGTGTTCCTAAAAGTTGAGCAAAGATACCTCCTCTATCGATATCACCAACTAAAAGGACATTAGCATCGAAGTATTTAGCTACAGAGGTATTGACGATATCTCCCGCTTTAAGGTTTAATTCAACGGGGCTACCTGCACCTTCTATGACGATAATATCGTTGTTCTTCCTCAAGGTCTCTAACGCAGACACTACGTGACCCCATAATTCAGATTTATGTTTGTAATATTCTCCCGCTGATAGAGTTTTCCAGGGCCTTCCATTAACAATTACTTGGGAGCGATTATTTGACTCTGGCTTTATTAAAATTGGATTATTTCTATACGAAGGGATTATCCCACTCGCTAAAGCCTGCGTAAACTGAGCTCTGCCGATTTCGGACCCATTCTTGCAGACGGCGGCGTTGTTTGACATATTTTGAGCTTTAAAAGGCGATACTCGAAATCCCATTTGATGAAAAACTCTACATAATCCCGTTGTTAAGAAACTTTTTCCGACCGATGACATCGTCCCTAAAACCATCAATAATTTCGCTTTCATTAGCTTTTTTTCCTTACTTTATGATTATTGTTTACTAGAAGCAAGATAAATTCCAATTATCGTTACGATTAATTCCTTATATTTCTTGACGATTACACGCAGGATGTTGGCTCTCTCAAAATCGACATTTTCAAAAGAGTTTTCAATATTTGGATCATCGAATAATTTCGAAAAGAGATATGGGACAGTGTCTAAAATGTCTTTCTTTTCAATTAAATTCCACCTATATTGATCTACGATGTGAAAAATGAGGGAAGAGTAAATGACAATGACGCGATTTCTATCTAATTTTGATAATTCTTTGTAAAATTCTGTCTTCGTGAAGTTAGAATAACCGTCGCTATATCTATATTCTTTCCAAAGCGACTCTTTAGTAATATCGTATCGCTTGAGTCTTTTTAGTAAGCTGAACTGGGTGGTTGGATTAATATTACTTTCTTTGGATAAGGCTTCCTTCACGGATTCTTTAACGCTTAACCCAATGAGTTCGCCTAATTTCGAATGTTTTCCAGCAAATGTTAGGTTTACGGGAGATTCTAAATTCCCTATGATAACACAAGCATCGGTTCCTGTGCCAGTGGCCAAACCGTAAGAGTATTTGCTCCCTATTAATAACTCTTGAAGTGCTGCGGTTTTTGCTTCGGTACACGTAATTAAAGCTCTCGTTATGGTTCCGGGCGGTAAATTAGCGTCGATAACGAGAATAATATTAATTGTACTATGTTCTTTTTCGTTAAATTTTAAAGATCTTTCGTCGAAAGCTGAGGGGTCACCTACTCTACCCCCATTGTTTTTGGTCGAACCCGTTGTTAGTGCCGTCACCTTTAAACCTTTATAGGCTTTTTCTACAATAGATACATTTCGCATTGAAGCCGCGGTACTTATACCAGTGGTGAAAATAGGATTTAGTCCCAATTTACTGCTAACTGTCTTTAAATGATTGAAATAATCTGGAGCTTTTAGAGTGTAAATTCCAGTGGATTTGTTCTTCCCATCTTGATTAAATACATAGTTAAGATCTTCTCTGTATCCTCCATTAAGCGGAGAAGTACTCAAGGTGTTCCTTTGACCATTAAATTTAACATAGATGGAATCTATATGTTCGTAAACTTCGTCTGAAGTGGAGAGAGTATATAACAAGCGTCCTTTCATGATTCTTTTGATAAATTTAGGAATTATTTATTCACATAATCGATATCAATATATTCTTCGCTATGGATAGTTACTTTTGAAACCCCTCCGTAAGATATTTGCAGCGAAAACGCCTTCTCAAGGGGGATTTTTAAAATGTACGCGAGAATAGACCTTATGACTCCCGCATGGGTGACAAGTATTACTACATTTAGGCGATTTGAGATAAGCTCCTTGTAGAATTTAACCACCCTCTTATAGAGGTCCATATAAGATTCTCCCCCTGGAGGTGTACTATTGACATAATCTTGAAACAACTCGTTATAAGTTCTCTTGATCTGTTCCCACTCCATCATCTCAAATTCCCCAAAATTAATTTCTAATAGTCTTTTGTCCACTTTTACATTAGCTGAATTAAGTGCTTTTGCAAGTTGTAAACATCTTGTTAGAGGGCTAGAAAGTATAGGTGTTTCAGAGGAAATTGGTAATTTTTCTCTTATAGTAATTAATTCCTTCTCAAAAGAGTTGCTTAAGGGAACATCGTGTTGGCCGTAGCAAATAGATTCTTCTACCGCAACTTTAGTGTGTCTTACTAGAAATATTTCCAAATCTCAACCACCGCAAATATGTATATTACTATTTCGTTTAGCTGTTGTGTGGCGCCTAAACAATCTCCTGTATAGCCGCCAATCTTTTTTTTAAATAGAAATCTCAATATGAGTGTTGTAATAACGACAGGTATTACTAATGTGAAGTACCAATAATTATTAAATAGGAAAAATGGTAATACTCCAAAGAGCAAACTCAACATGAGCGCTCCAAAACCTGACTTTTTCACAAGAGGCTTTGATTTACTATTTTCCTCTTCTCTAACATAATCAAGAGTGAACATTATTATCGTAGAGGAAAATCGACTGAAACTATGACTTACTATTAATAATATTGGCAAGATTAGTGGACTTATTAAGAATAGACAAACAAATTTCAATGCAAATATTACTATTAAAGAAATGACGCCGAAAACGCCAATTTGGGAATCTTTCATAATTCTTAAGGTATCACTTTTGGAATAACCACCCCAAAAACCGTCGGCAAAATCAGCTAAGCCATCTTCGTGGATCGCTCCCGTTAATAGGATTGAGCTAACTATACTGAGTAGGATAGATAGTAGGGCGGGCATTATCATATTGCTAAGAAGAAATACCAATGCTGACACTCCTCCCACTATCCATCCAATTAATGGAAAGTACTTACTCGCTTTCCTTAAGTATTGCTCAGAAATTGGTATCTTTTTGGGGATAGGAATTCTCGTGAAAAACGAAAGTGCGTTTAAAATTGCGTAGATTTCCCCTTTAACCAAAGAAGTTTTTTCACGTTCACTCAATTTTCTTACTCACATTTGCTTCTTCAAAGGAAGCCATATTATTTAGGAAGTTAGCCGCACTTTCGATCAAAGGGTACGCTAAAGCGACGCCAGTACCTTCGCCTAACCTCATATCTAAATTTATAAGGGGTTTCACCTTTAAAAATTCCAGCATTTTCTTATGCCCAGCCTCATTAGATTCGTGACAAAAAATACAATATTCCAATATCTTAGACTCAAGCTTTGATGCTATTAGTAAAGCGGATGTTACTATAAATCCATCAATCAGTACAACCATTTTTAAGCTAGCTGCTTTTAACATTGCTCCGGTTATCATAGCAATCTCAAATCCCCCAAAAACTGATAAAATATCTAAAGGGTCTTCTTTGTTTAAAACACTTACATGACGGTTAATCGCAGACTTGAGAATGTTAGCTTTCTTTTTTACTCCCTCATCGTCAAGACCTGTACCTTTTCCCACACAATCAGAAATAGGATAATCACATATAAGGGACATAAGTATTGCAGCCGATGAGGTATTACCAATACCCATTTCTCCAAATCCTACAACATTACATCCGTTTTTGAATACTTCTTCGACGAGTTCTCCTCCTCTTTGAATAGCTTCCACACATTGTTCTCTCGTCATAGCCCTATTAGATATATAACTTTTTGTTCCCTTTGCTACTTTCATGTTTATCAATTCTGTATCGCTTGGAAAATCATAGTTAACTCCCGCATCGATAATTTTCAAATTTATATTATTCTGGCGCGAAAACACGCAAATTGCTGCGCCTCCAGTCAAAAAATTGAATACCATTTGATGAGTAACTTCTTGAGGATAAGCGCTCACCCCTTCCGCTGCAATACCGTGATCTCCCGCAAAAACCAATATAGTTGGTTTGTTTAACACAGGAGATAACGAATTTTGAATTAAACCCAATTTGAGGGCTAGTTCCTCCAACCTTCCTAAAGAACCAATAGGTTTCGTTTTAGAGTCTATTTTTTGCTGTAGTTCGGCTTTCTTTTCGGAGGATACAGTTTCCACACTAAATTCTAGCATTAAGAAAAATAAAATTCGAAAATTTAAATAGGTTAAGTTTCCTATATTTTATAGGAAAGTTATCCTATATCTCACAAAAAATTGGCAAATACACATGGAAAAGAAATCTGTACTAATAATAGTAACTGTAATAATAATTGCAGGTGCGGGTATCACAGGGGGGATTGTAGCTTCAATAGTACTAAATCCTACAGAAACCACATTTATTGACGATCAAGGGCGTTCCGTAGTAGTTCCAACTAATCCTCAAAGAATTATATCAATGTCTCCCTCTATTACCGAGTACTTGTTTGCGTTAGAAGTGGAAGATCGATTAGTAGGTGTTACGGACTATTGTAATTACCCTCCGGAAGCTCAAGAAATCCAAAGCATTGGTGGATTTTCAACTCCGAATATAGAAGTTATCACTAGTTTGGACCCAGATCTGATAATTTCATCAAATTACAACGCCGAAGGGGTTGAACTGCTAGAGAACGTGGGATTTGCGTTAGTTGTCGTATTAGCTTCCTCTATTGACGACATTATTGACAATGTCGATGTAATTGGTGGTTTGGTTAACGCCCGCGCTAAAGCAGTAGAATTAAAGAGTCAAATGACTGCTAAATTAAATGAAGTCACACAAAGTCTTTCGTCATTACAAGAGAGCGCAAAGGTAACCTGTTATTTTGAGGTTTGGGAAAGTCCTATGGTTGCGGGTGAGTCGTCGTTTATAGACGATATGATTACGAAAGCGGGTGGTATTAACATATTTGGTGATTTAGAACAAGAGTGGCCAATAGTTAGCCATGAAGCAGTGATCTCGGTAAATCCAGAGGCAATCTTCATAACTGAACATAGTGCTCCTTGGTACACAACTACAGTGTGCGAAAGGACGGGTTATAACACTATTGATGCTTGTAAACATAACAGGATTTACACGGTTAATGACGACAAATTTCTAAGACCCGGTCCTAGAATCGTCGATGCATTAGAAGAAATGGCAAGCTATTTATATCCAACATTGTTTAGTTAGATTGTAGTATGAAAGCTGAATTAACTGCAAAAAAAAAGGGTTTGAATCGTGTAAATATTGCGATTCAAGCATTGATTTTTTTCTTTTTAATTTTTAGCATATTTATTGCGATAATAATTGGTAGCGTATTAATAGACTTTTCAGCGTCTATAGGAATCCTGTTGAATGAATTAGGGTTTAACATTCCACAAACTTGGACCGATGGTGAAAGAGCAATTATCCTTTATTTAAGATTGCCAAGGGTTTTAATGGCTCTATGCGTTGGTGCGATGTTAGGAGTTGCTGGTGTAGCAGCACAGGGTTTATTTAGAAATCCTATCGTAGATCCCTATATTATTGGAATTTCATCAGCTGCAGGCTTCGGATCAGCTTTAACAATAGTTTTTGGGTTATCTGCTATTCTAAGTCTATTTACGATGCCACTAATTTCTTTTGCATTTGCCATTGCGTCTGTTTTGATCATCTATAAGTTGTCTCAATCTACATTCAAACTATCGATGCTTGTCTTGTTATTGGCAGGGATTGCTATGTCGTTCTTTTTTTCAGCTTTTACGAGTTTTATCTTATATTTTGCAGAAGATAAAGTACATTACGTACTTACTTACCTAATGGGCAGTTTTTGGGGTACCAGTTGGTCTGAACTTTTAGTCGTTTTCTGCGTTATGGTCCCTTGTATAATTGCACTTTATTTCTATGGTAGAGACCTTAATTCGATGGTTTTCGGAGACGATTCGGCCCAATCGATGGGAGTGAATGTAGAAGTGACCAAGAGAGTAGTTTTAGTTTTAATGACTGTGTTAGCAGCAGTACCAGTGGCGTTTTGCGGAAGCATTGGTTTTGTTGGGTTAATTATCCCTAATATGGCGCGTTTGATCGTAGGAAACGATAATCGGAAACTAATCCCTGTATCTGCTGTAAGTGGTGGGTTGTTGTTATTATGGGCGGATGTGTTGGCTAGAACGATTTTAATTCCGCTTGAAATTCCCGTTGGGATATTTACTTCGCTTTTAGGTGGTCCCTTTTTTCTTTATCTAATAATCCAAAAGAAAAAATCTGGAGAGTTATTTTGAATAGTGTAGAATGAAATTTTAGGTGAATATTAGCTGACTTTAGAATGCAAAGACATTAGTTTTTCGTATGGAGCCCAGGAGATTCTCAAGGATATTTCAATTCAATTTGGCAAGGGACATTTATATGGAATTATTGGACCCAATGGGAGCGGAAAGACTACCCTCTTAAAAATCTTAGTAGGAATATTAAAACCAAATTACGGAGAAGTATTAACTGAAAATATAAATTTAACAAGGGTAAAACCTAGAGATGTAGCTAAAGAAATTGCTGTGGTTAATCAAACCTCTTCTATCGATTTCAATTACACGGTAAAAGAAATTGTCATGATGGGCAGGTACGCTCATGTTGGACGTTTTTCAAAAGAATCTCCAGAAGATAAACGAATTGTAGAACATGCTTTCGAAAAATTCAATTTAAGTTCTTTGAAAGACAGGCATTTTAACGAATTAAGTGGAGGAGAGCAACAAAAAGTAATTATCGCTAGAGCCATTGCGCAGCAGAGCAAGATCTTACTCTTAGACGAACCAACAACTCATTTAGACATTAATTATCAAATTGATTTTATGGAAATGCTAAGAGAGTATGTTAATGATGGTTTGATAGTGATAGTTGTTTTGCACGACCTAAATCTAGCTTCACAATTCTGTGATAAAATAATCCTCGTAAATAACGGTGAGATCAAAGCGTTAGGAGATGTTGATGTTATTTTAACCCCTGAAAATTTAAGAGATGTGTATAATGTTGAAGTTCTTGTAAGGAAGAACCTTTTCGCAGATTCCATTCGTTTAACCCCACTAAAATCAATCGATAAAGCCATTGATGGCCAATCGGATAATATAAAAACGAAATCTCTTCATGTTATTGTCGGAGGGGGGGCTGCGTTAAATATTTTGCCAAAATTAAAAAAATACCGTGTTTCAGTGGGGGTAGTGAACGAAACCGATGACGATTACGAATTAGCGAAGCATTTTGGATATAAAATCATTTCAGAGGGACCTTTCTGCGCTATTTCTGAAACCTCTGCTATTAAACTAAGAGAAGTGTTAGAGAAAGTAGATATTATTATTCTTACAAATATACCATTCGGGAAAGGAAACGTTAAAAATTTGGAACTGCTCTCCCAGAGTGAAAAATTCGTAATTAATTACGAGAAACGCAAAATCGAGGAACGAGATTTTACTGAGGGAATTGCCACAAAAATTTATAATAAATTGATTTCAAAACCAAATGTAGTTACTATAAATGACCTTCAAGAGCTATTGAAATTAATTCAGAATTACGAGGAGAAATGTTAAATGAACCTTGATGAATTTTTAAAATCTAATGAAGTTAAACACGCCAAACACGGTGGAGAAGTCTTTGATTCAAAAGATTTTAATAATCTCGATGAGATAATTGATTACAGCATAAATATAAATCATCTAATCAAAATCGACCATTACAAAGACGTCATTATTGATTCTTTAAAAGAAATAGGGAGATATCCAGATTCGAACTCTTCTGATTTAAAAAAAACACTAGTGAAATATTTTAACCACAAAATTACTCCCGAAAATCTCATTATCACTGCGGGATCTATGAATTTGATTGCTGATTTTTGTCAGTGTGTCATTAAAGCAAATAGGAAAGTTATAGTAAGTCAACCTACCTTTACAGAATACAATTGGGCAATACAAAGAGCTAAAGGAGAAATTATTGATGCCTTTAGAAAACCAGAATCTAATTTTCAATTAGAAAAGGAATTAATTATTAATCAAATTGACTCACGGACCTCGTTAATAATAATTTGCAATCCAAATAACCCAAACGGGGGATTAGACGATAAAGATATATTAGTAGACATAATAAAATTCGCATCCAAACACGATGTAATGGTGTTGCTTGACGAAGCGTTTATCGAATTTGCGGGCGAATCTAACTCGTTTGTACCTAATATTTCCCAATTTGATAATTTATTAATAAGTCGTAGTTTTACTAAGTTTTTTGGTATTCCAGGGTTAAGAATTGGATTTGGTGTTGGAGATCCTCGAATTATTAAGACTTTAATTGATAACCAGGTTTTATGGCCAGTAAATAACATAGCTCAAAAGATAGCTGAGATTCTATTGGATGTGCAAGATATTATTGAAAGTTCAGTTCTCTCTACCCAACGAGAAAGAGAAAAATTAAAAAACACATTAGAGGAAATATCGGGAGTCCAGGTTTATCCCTCGGTTACTAATTATTTGTTGATAAATATTAAGGAAACCAGTTTAAGGTCCACTAAACTAAAAGAATTATTAATAAGGGACAAGATTTTAATTAGAGATTGTTCTAATTACACTGGATTAAACGATCAATATATTCGTGTTAATGTTAAATCGGAACAGTTGAATCGGAAATTAATCTGTGGTTTAAAAAGATATTTACACTATCAAATGCACGATAAAGGGATAATTAAAATCAATGAAATTCTAAAGACTAAAGAGCTACCGGGAATTGATATGAACTGCGATTATTTTCCTTGTCATAAAGGACTAAAAGACTGCAGCTTCTGTTATTGTCCATTCTATCCTTGTTATCACGATAAAACTGGAGGAGAAGAAATAATTAGTCAGAAAACTCGAAAACCAGTTTGGTCTTGTGCAAAATGCCTAATCCCACATAATCCCGCCTATGTAAACAAAATTTACGAAGGTTTGTTAAAGCTAGGAGAAAGAATAGAAAACATACCTAAATACAAGTTAATTGAACTATTAAACTCTATTTTAAACTCTGTTTAGAACACATCCAAATTTAGGCGTTGTTATGAATCTTGATTACAATCTCACATTTTTTTGTCTATCAACAGTTTTAATCGCCTTATTTTCCCTTCTGTTTGATCTAACTATAAGTGATCCTGAAAGCAAGATTCACCCCGTTAATTTAATGGGCAAATTGCTAACATGGTTGAAGAAAAAGATAAGAACCGATATCAAGATAATAGACAAAATCTTTGGAATGTTGATGCTTATGTTCGTCATCACCTTTTTTTTCATTCCTATTTACTTTATTCAATCTGTTTTGTATCTCATTTCAGTCTTTTTTAACCTATTCATAAACTGGAACTTCAATTTCATATTTATCTTGATTTTTTCAATTCTTATGGGATTCGTAATGAAATGGACTTTCTCGATACATTATTTAGGTAAAGTGACAAAAGAAATACAAAAGGAATTAACTGAAGGCAACATCGAGCGATCTCGAATATTACTCTCTTACATTGTTCGTCGCGACACGAAATCTATATCAGAACAACATCTAATCTCGGCATCCGTGGAAGTGATCGCTGAAAGCTCAACAGATTCGGTGATCAGCGCGTTTTGGTTTTATTTCGTTGGAAATTTATTGGGTTTAATTCTTTATCTATACGCGTTTAACCATATTGGTCTGCTTTTTTTAGGTGTGCCTTTTGCTTACATGTTTAGAGTAATAAACACGGGAGATAGCATTGTAGGATATAAGGATCCTGAAAATATTAATATTGGATGGTTTTCAGCGAAGATGGACGATATTTCAAATTATATTCCTACAAGAATAACTGTTTTGTTCATGCTTATCGCAGGGAAGATTTTTTCTCAACAAGTAAAAAAAGGCTGGAAGGTGATGAAAAAAGACAAAAACAACACAGAAAGCCTCAACGCTGGTTGGTTAATGAGTTTAACAGCCGGATTATTAGGGGTACAATTGGAAAAGATCGGAAGCTATAAATTAGGCGATCCTACTCGCTTGTTAGACCCTAAAGATATCGAATTAGCTTACAATATCGTAGTTTTTACGACACTATCCTTCATTTTTATTGTAGGATTTATATTTGTTATTATAGAGCTATTATTTATCTTGGTCGTTTGAAAAAAGTTTAATTTTATTAATATGAAATTAGATTGCATTATCTTGGCAGGGGGGAAAGCCACGCGATTCAACTTCAAGGAGATTGGTTTATCTCATCGCGAGAAATCTTTGATAAAAATTCGCAACAGACCGTTAATAGATTTTCACATCGAAGCAGTATTAAACTGTAAATATATCGATAAACAAATCATAGCAGTTTCCCCTTATACTCCTCTAACAAAAGACTATTTAACCAATTTCGGGAAAACTATTACGGTATTTGACACGCCAGGAAACGGATATCATCAAGATCTAAAATATACCATCAATGAGTTAAAGTTAAAACAAGTTATGACTATAAACTGTGATATTCCATTAATTGAAAATAGCATTTTAGATACATTGATTGAAATTTATTTTAGAGAAAAAAAACCCGCAATGTCCGTAATGGCAGATCTAGCTAAGTTTAAACAATTAAAACTTGAACCGAGCTATGTAATCTTCGATCGAAAAGAAAATGAAGAACTTGTTCCTTTAGGATTGAACTTTATTGATGGAGACCATATTACGGACGAGTTTATTGAGGAGCATATACTTGTGTATAACGACGAGAAATTAATGTATAATATAAATACAATAGAAGACTACCATCGAGTTATTTCCTATTTAGAGCAAGAAGAGACTAAATTATGAAGAGGATAGCAATTTTTATTGATAACAGCAATATATTCAAGGGATTTAGGAAGTACAATGTAAAAATAGACTATGAAAAATTAAAGAAACTCATTACAAAAAAACGCCAATTATATGGTATATATCTTTACGAGGGCATTGTTTACCCCCTAGACCCAAACAAGAAAAAGTGGTACAAAGATTTATCCACAATAAGTGGATATGAAATTAGAGCAAGTTTCGATAAAAAAACTTACAACGACACTTTCGAAAAAAAGATCGATGTGCAAATCGCCATCGATATAATCTCTCTAGCTTACGAAGATGCGTTTGATATCGCGGTTTTGGTTTCAGGGGATGGGGATTTTTTGCCTGTGGTGCAAAAATTAAGGGAGATAAATAAATCTACGGAGCTGTGGGCATTTCGGTACTCGTTAGCTAACACTCTGAAGGAAGAGATTGACGACTCTGACATCTATTATCTAGATAACTATCTCAACGAACTACGGATTTAAGTTTCAATTTTTGACGTTTTTTTAGGTTGGATTATCGGTTTACATAATTCCTTGAGGAGATTTCCATTTTTTGAAGTACAAATCGTATTTACTTAGCAATTCTTTAGGATCTAATTTCGAGTTCTCCTTTACGGCCTTAAGCGCTTCCAGTATTAGCTCAGTTTGTAAGAGTTGAAATTCTTGAGTTTTTAAGTCGCTGGTAGTTAAAAATCTCTGTGAGACTTCATTGGATTTTAACACATCCATAGTATTGATGTTAAACACGTCAAGAAAATAACCAATTACATAGGTAAATAACAATAATATGGGAAAGGTTAATATGACTACGACTAAATCTATGTTAAACGCTAAAGATATCAACGATATAGCGCTAATAGTTGACACTACGATGGAGTAATATGATTGTCCTAATTTCAAGCGAGATAATTGCTTACCGATAAATTTTGCGGACTTAAATTGCTTAATTATATTTGTTTTTTTGTTTTTAAACATAATTTACCTAAATCGACCTTGCGTTTAATATTTTTATTCCAAGAATGTTAAAATTCTTGTTCTAAATTACTTGCCAAATATTAGACTATATAACATTTAAATAAGCTGAGGATAATTTTTACTATGTAGTTTTAACAAATCGTAAATTTTTAGGTGAAATTATAATGTCTAGTGTTAATGATAATAAGAATCTCGTTTTTTTCTTCGTTCTTAGTTTTGTTTTTATGACTCTTACGGTGTTTATTCAAATTGGAGTTCGAATAATCATAGAAAACTACGTTATAGACATGGTTTTTGCTATTCTAGCTATAACTACATCTACAATCGCAGCAGTTATAGTAGTAGGAATGAGTGATGGAAGAAAAGGGATTAAAGACCTTTTTTCTGGATTTAAAATATGGAAAGTCAATTTTCTTTGGTATCTTGCGGGATTATTCTTTATTATTGCCCCATTGATTTTTACGCTTTTTTATCATCTATTTGGAGGCGAATCCTCTGGACCAGCATCATCGTATACTTTAGGGTTATTTCTATTTGATATATTCCTAACTTTAATAACAGGCCCGTTAAACGAAGAAGCTGGCTGGCGAGGATATGCACTACCTAGATTACAATCCAGATTCTCTGCCTTTACCTCTAGCATAATCTTAGGTATAATTTGGGGCTGTTGGCATTTGCCTTTATACCTTGTTTATGATAGAATGCCTTTTTATATCTTCATATTTTTAGTGATAATTTTATCGATTTTTATGACTTGGGCATATAACAATACCAAAGGAAGTCTAGTTATTGCTGTTTTGTTCCACTATTGCTGGAATTTTATGGGAACATATATCCCAGGAACGCTAGGACTATTACCAATGATGATTTTCTATATTGGAGTGAGTATAATACTCGGTATATATCTTATTATAGTAGTTGTCTATTATGGTCCTAAACATCTTTCTCGAAAACCTGAAGAAGATCTCCCGTTTAAAATAGTATAAAACTACGTATTATTCATTAATTCCCCGAAAGTAGAGAAATTCAATTATTTTTTTAAGAAGATCTTTGTTATCCAAATTAAAAATAGGTTCTTCGGAAATAACACCAAACATAGCAATGTAAAGAATTGATGCAACTAACATGACCACAAATATCTCTGAATTATTATTATCAGATTTAGGCTCTGTTTTAAGTTGGGATATAAATTTCAACATCGGTTGTTGAAGACCCGCCTTAAAACCAAGCAAAACTTTTTTTATCTCGGGAAATTGTTGAACTTCGTTAAAAATCATAAGAATGAAACGGATATTCTTAGTTATGTAATCCAACCCTTGTTCCCCAATCTTTTGGAATCTTTCTATCGGGGAAGATTTCGAATTATCTTCAAAAATTTGATGAGCCATTCCGACAGATTGACGCCCTAAATATTCAATTGCTTCGAAAAAGAGATTTTCTTTTGTACCAAACTTCCGAAATAACGTAACTTCATTAATACCTGCCGCTTCAGCAATTTTCCGAGTTGTTGTACCCGAATAGCCCAATTCTGTAAATAATTTGATAGCAGCATCTAAAATTTTATTTTTAGTCGAAATAATAACCCACCTTTATGTATGTAAGTAATTACATACATTTAAATGTACATGAATATTTTTCAATATTAAACATAAAGCAGGAATTTAAAATGAAATTTAAAGAATTTATAATAAGATATAACCTTGAAATATTAACTATTGTAAATGCCATAATAATTATATATTCATTCATAACTTGGTATAACTCTGCAATAACAAGAAATTTTATAGTTTTATTTACAATAGCAATTACATTGCATGAATGGGAAGAAGGTCGTTATCCTGGTGGATTTGTGGAATTGATGACCGGAAGGATGGGGGAAGATATAAAAATAGATCCACACTTAAGTCATATTTCCGTTGATATTGGTATTGTACTTTATACTATAGTACCATTCTTTTTCAATAATGTTGTTTGGCTCTTCCTAGCACCAATGATACTCGGTTTAATTGAAATTGTCATGCATTTTGCAGGAATATTGATTTTTCATTTAAAGAAACCATACACGCCTGGATTAATAACAGCAATATTTATGGGAATAATTTCAATTTCGGCCATAGTATATTTAACTCTAAATATTGGAACTACTCCATTAGATTGGATTTTTGGAATATTATATACAGTAATTGTATTTATCTTTATGGAAATAATGGTGTTTTCTTTGAATGGAATAAATCCAAAAGAATTTATAAAAAACTTTAGAACTAAAGAGGTATCTTAACTCGAAAGGAGATATCTATGAAGAAAACTAGTAATGACACAGGAATTCCCGATCCGGTGCCGCTGGATAAGGTTTTGTCGCTAAAAGGTCGATGTGCAATAGTTACCGGCGGCAGTCGCGGAATTGGAGAAGCTATAGTAAAACGATTTGTCGAAGCCGGCGCTGCAGTCGTGTTCACTGGCAGAGGGCTTAAGGCGCTCCAACGTGTCGAGAAGCAAATCAAAAAAGCGAAAGGAGAGGCGATTACCGTCCAAGCAGATGTGAGCAGTCTAGAAGATTCTCAGAAGGTGGTCAACCTGACGGTAGAAAAATTCGGACACATTGATATCTTGGTGAACAATGCAGCGGTATTTCCGCCGGGTGTACCAATGGAGATTACCGAATCAGTGTGGGACGAGATCTTCGACACCGATCTCAAAGGCGCATTTTTCCTTTCCAAGTTCGCCGCTGAAGCAATGATAGCCGCTGGTAACGGTGGTCGCATCATTAATCTACTTTCCACGGCTGCATTTCGAATTCAGTCAATTTTTGCAGCCTATGGTGCTGCCAAAGTTGGTTTATGGCATATCACCAAAGTACTTGCCCAAGAGCTGGCTGAATACCAGATACTAGTCAATGCAGTTACCCCGGGATCCACCATGACTGCAGAACGCCTAGCTGGTATCAGTAGCGGAACGTTTTTTGGAAATGTACCTGAGTCCTTGAAGCAAGCTTCTACCTTTTTACAGAACATAGATCTCGCCAAGATGATTACCAAGATGGCGCCATTAGGCCGCCCTGGTTATCCAGATGATCTTGCAGATGCGACTTTGTTCCTAGCGTCAGATATGGCCAAGTATATCAGTGGTGTTAATATAATCGTAGACGGTGGTCAAAGCTTGACAAGTATGAGGATGCCCGATGATGAGGATGACGAAGAAACTTATGATGTTCAAAGTGAGGAAAGCACAGGTGTCTTGGACAAGTCATTGGAAGGAACCTTTAAAGTCATGATGAAAACACCACTAGGGGACCAGGAAGTAATCTTTGTTCATCACATTCAAGATGATGCGTTGACTGGAACAGTAACAGTTATGGGAAATACAACTGGCTTCGAAAAAGGAAATGCAACAGAAGACGGTTTTGCCTACCAGTTTAAAATGAAAGGTCCATTGCCAATGAAAGTAAAGGTAAAGGTTACTGGCAAAGTCGATGGTGACAAGATTTCAGGTACTCTTAAAACACGAATGGGCAGCATACCATTTGAAGGAAAAAGGGTGCAGTAAATCTTAAATTTGGAGAATTGAAATGTAACTACTTGCGTATATGCAGAAACGCTGAAAAGAATAAGAACTAAAGAGTTATCTTAACTTAAGTTGTGCTATAAGTGTTTAGAATGTTTTAAAAGAGCCCAAATAACGCCATTACACCAATAATTAAAAAAAGTAGAGTTTAAGAAGCTTTATTTTTTGTCATCCTATTTTCTATACACACCGTATTTATGGACGGCATCGGTCATAGCTTTTACGTTTTCATGCTTCGCTTCATCAACGATTCCTGAAACTCCACCATCTACTAGATATCCCCCGCCTTCCTTGCATCCTTCTATGCATTTCTTTACATATTCTTCAACCGCCTTTGGTGGACCTCCTACCAATAGCGAAGCGGGAACATTACCTCTTATGCATACATAATCTCCCATCATCTCTTTTACTTTTATAAGGTCCGTATCTTGAAACAAATATACAAGCTTTCCTTTATGCTTCTTTGCAAATTTTGCTAAAAATTCTAAACGCTCGTTATATATCCCTTCGAAAAAAGGCATTGGAGTTATTCCTCTGGCGATTATACCTTCCATGGTCTTAGTGAGTGTAAGCCAATAAAACTCCGCGAATTGTTTGTTACTCATGAACCCATCGGCACCTCTATGTAAGGGTATGGCAGATAAAGAAACTGTATCTTCTTCTGATATCCCTATCAGACCACTAAACGCATCTAGAGAACCCAATTGGGAATTCGTAAGCAAATCACATGCTTTTTTTAATTCCTCGGGATGTCTATACATGTCCATCATAGCTCCACGCATACCTCTTAAATAATCTGATACGAGATCGAATGGTGCTTGTGCGATACTACCCATTCCTGCAATGGGATTCCCCCTTTTTTTCATTGCCTTATTATATTTTCTCATCCCAAGAAACGACCCAATCATTTTTCTTGGATATCGAGAGTTTTATCTACATATCTTAGACTTATATCGGGTTCAATCTTCAAAGGATCAAAATCGTCAAAATATGATCTTCTATATTGGAGTAAGTATAATGCTCGGGATATATCTTATTATAGTGGTTGTCTACTATGGTCCTAAACATCTTTCTCGAAAACCTGAAGAGGATCTCCCTTTTAAAATAAATTAAAACCAGCGTTTATTATTTTTATTTTAAAAATCCAAACTTTCAATTTTTATTATTCTAATTTTGGAGGAATAACCAATTCAATATTAAGAACTGGATTGTTTGAGGGAACCTTAAACGCATGTCGTATATTTGAGCTAAAGATCCACTTGAAGTTTTATTATATGCTTCAACGAAAAATTCTACTTCATAAAATAAGATATATCCTAATTATTCTTTAGGATGAGAGTTCATATAGAGTCAAAAGAAATAAGGAATTGAACTTTTTAGGGTCATTCTACGATTTTACCATCTCTCATTCGTAAAATTCTTTCAGCTAAGTTTCCAATTTCAGGATCATGAGTCACCATTAATACAGTTTGCTTAAGTTCCTTATTTAGATCTCGCAGGATATTTACAATATCCTTTCCCGTTTTTGTATCAAGTTCACCAGTCGGTTCATCGGCAATAAGGAGAGCGGGTTCATTACATAACGACCGTGCAATTGCTACTCTTTGCTGTTCACCTCCTGAAAGTTCGTCTGGTACGTGATCCATTCTTTCACCAAGCCCTACAAGTTCTAAAAATTTAGTAACTTTTTCTATCCTCTCTTTTTTTGGAACTTTCGCAAACACGAGCGGAAGTTCGACGTTTTCAAACGCTGTTAGAACAGGTACCAAATTAAAAAATTGAAAAATAAAACCTATATTTCTCAATCTAAGGTTAGTTCTTTGATTATCGCTCATATGTGCTACATTGATTCCATTTACAAAAATAGCGCCGCTTGTCGGATTATCGAGAGCGCCCACCATATTAAGAAGAGTTGTTTTACCCGATCCAGATGGTCCCATAATAGATAAAAACTCTCCCTTTTCAATCGTTAAACTAATATCATCAAGAGCTCGTATTTGAATTTCTCCCATTGTATAGAATTTACTCACCTTAACAGCTTGAATCATTGCATTAAGAGGGAGTAAATCGTCTATATCTTTGTTTAACCTTATCTTATTTACAGTGATTTTTGATTTCATCTTACTTAACCTCTAATTTTAAGTATACTAAATGTATTCAATTGATTTTCCACCTTCTCTTTCGCTTGTTAAACTTCCATCAGTCAAGGTTAATATTCTATCTGCCGTCTCTGCTACTCTCAAATTATGTGTTACCATAAGGATTGACTGACCTTCTTCTCGCAATTTAAGAAAAATTGTGATTATTTGTTTTGAGGTTTCTGTATCGAGTTCACCAGTCGGTTCGTCGGCAATTATAAGAGAAGCATCATTACTTAATGAACGAGCAATAGCAACTCTCTGCATTTCTCCTCCAGAGAGTTGAGACGGAAGGTGGTGCATTCTATCTCCCAAACCTACCATTTTAAGAAGCTCTATGACCTTATTCTTTCTTTCTTCTACATCTTTTTTCGCAATTATCATTGGCAGTTCAACATTTTCAAATGCTGATAGAATTGGAAATAGGTTATAAAACTGAAAAATTAAACCAATTTTTCTCAATCTCATATCTTTATGTTCCTTGTAGTTCATTATAGCTATGTCTCGACCAGTTCCTTTACCATCAATATTATAAATTATTTTTCCTGATGTTGGAAAATCGAGAGCTCCAATACAATTAATTAATGTCGTTTTACCCGAACCAGAAGGTCCAATCACGGCAATAATTTCGCCCTTTTTAACTTTGAAATTTATTTTTTTGAGAGCTTCTACCTTAAGACCGTTTGATTTATAGATTTTTGTAAGATTTCTGACATCGAGGACAATATCAGAGTCTATATTATAAAATTGATTAATACGCTTTTTTGATTTAAAATTACATTTTTCATTTTTATTTTCGTTAATATTTACTTCTGCTTTACTCATTGTTGTTTTTTTCACTTCCTTTATTTTTAAAAAAAATAAAACATTATTCTCGATTAACGAGTTCTTATTGCATTAATTATATTTAGATTAGCTGCCCATCTGGAGGGATATAGCGAGCCCAATATTGCAGTAATTGTCGTTATTAACAGTATTATGCCTATTGTAGTCCAAGGAATGCTTAATTTAAATGTAATAAATCCCGTATCAGGACCAGACAACACCATAAGTAACCCTTGGATTATTCCTGCAAGTAATCCGAGAAATACCCCTAGAAATGCAATAACAATTGTTTCTCCTGAAATTGTCCTAATAACACCGCTTTTAGTAAGTCCAATCGATCTTAACATTCCGATTTCTCTCCTCCGAGCCATTGTAGAGATTAGGCAATGAAGAACAAGTCCAATCATCGCAATTACTATAGCAAACACCAGTAATCCAGACATAATATACGACATAAGATCAATCATGCCGCTAAAAGTACTTGAAATAAAAGATTTAGTGAAAGCAAACATTACAATATATCCCTCAGATTCTATAAATGTTGATATAGTTTTGACAGCTTCTTCGTCATCTTGTCCTTCTTCCAGCCAAATATACCATTGAGATGCTGACAATCTCCTCTCTAGAGTATTAGTTTTAAGATCTACAACGGTCCAATTACCCCCAACAGTGTTTTCCAAATCATCTTCAAGGATTTCTGAAATATCTTTAATATCATTTGGATCCTCACAGTGTATTAATATTGATGTTGCCTCATCTTGAGAAGGATCGGAACCTTCATGACTTGTATAGATTAACTCTTTAGCTTTTTCGTTATTTATATATATTGCATACTCTGTACCTGAAACATCAGCACCGATTTCATAACCCGCAATCCAGAAATATCTTTCTGTTGAATAGGATTTTGGATCCTCTAATATACCAATTACAGTAAAATTTACTATTACTGGTATTTTATACGTCTCGTAAATAATGGTTGGTGGAAAAGTTGAGTCGTCGACACCAACTGGTACTGTAATAGTTTCCGTCTTATCGCTAAAAATTGAAATGGTTGAGCCAATACCAAAATCCTCATTACCATTCTCAATTTGATAATCGACGAAAGATTGATGGACAACGCACACATTATCTGACGTACTTAAAAGCTCCTCCATGGTGGATCCGTGGTACGATTCGTTCTTTTCGATTATTTTATTACTGCCGAATTCTGTATCCGAAGTAAAATTATTGTAGGTTTCATTTCTAATTCCTACAACCGAAGTCGCATTTAAATTCTCCCCAACTTGAGTATACATAGAATAGTCCATTCTAGAAGTATAATGTTCAATTCCACTCACATTTTCTATTACTGGCGCGACTTCAGATAGATCAAACCATTCTGGAAGAAATTTATCAAGATTTTCGTCTCCGGTATCAGCCTGTTGCCTTAAAATGATATCAGTTGAACCACCCGGTAAATTGTTAATCGTGATTGTGTTATACGAAGCCCAAGAGATAAAAAGATCGTAAGATGTTCGGGATTGCCCTCCCATGGCCATCATAGCCTCAAATCCAGGGACGCTTTCTACGATTGCTATAACGGTCAAATCTTTTATAAAGGTTGATTCTCTAGCTTCAAATGTCTCACCTTCAAGAGTTGCACTCAGATTTGCGTATTCTATTCCTAAAGTGAAATTTGCTGCTATAACATCATTAATTTCTAAGTTAAAATCATTTGCAAGATCTCTGGTAATTATCGTAGTATAGTTTTTAGAAAGCTCACCGTACATATCATCAACGCTCATCACAGTCGGGCTTATAATCTCAATATCATTCATATGATCTTTCATGACGGTCGTATTAATGACATTAGCACTAATAGAAATAGTCCAATTTTCTTCGAGTAATGTGTGCCCTATCCATTTACTATCGTTTTTTATTAAGATATTCGCACTATTTACTCCCATTGTGTTTTCTATCATCTCAAGATTCCTAAGTTCATTTCCTAAATCCGCAGGGGTATTAAAGGTCATAATTCTTATATCACTTCCCATAATACCATCTATAGAAGAATTGAAACCTTCATTAATTGAGCTTATCATTATACTGAGTCCTACAAGCGAACTAATTGTAAGGGCAATCATTGAAAAAGTGAGAACCGTTCTTTTACGATGTCTTAGCGTATTTCTTTTCGTTAGTAATCTTGTTTGTCTTAAATATGGTGAGAAAATTCCTACGACAAGATGTACGAGTGGACTTATGAATAGAGCCGTTATTATAATTATCCCTAGCAAAATCATCATTGGACCCATTATTATTGATGTTATATCGGAAGGAGGACCAAATCCCTCAGAATTACCTTCAGCAATGTTTAGATTACTCGTTCCTCCAAATAGTTGGAATACTCCAATAAGTATCAATGAAACGCCAGAAATGAAGTAAATTATCCTCTTTTTGGTTTGGATTTTTTTCTGCTTTACTTTTCGAGAAAAAGGATTAAGACATTGAATTATAGGCTTGCGACTTGCCTGCCAACTAGGATAAATAGCTGCTATGGTACACGAAAGTACTCCTACCATGAAAGTAATCAATAAAGTTCCAGGATTAAGAACTATTTCGAAATCAGCTGCTCCAAATCCCATCATTGGTCCAGCATCCACTTCGCTTATACCACTTATTAGATCTAGCATAGAATTCATTGCTATCCCAAAAACAAAATAAGAAAATAAAAATGAACACACGGTTCCTATAATGCCCCCTGTAACGCCCATTATAATTCCTTGCGTTAAAAACATTCTAAACGCTTCAAACTTAGACGCTCCAATCGCCTGAAACATCCCAGTTTCATATTCCTGTTCTCTTCTTATTATATTGAAGATGTTCATAATTAATACTATTGCTAATATTAGAGAGATCATTCCAAACATCAACAACATTGTAGTCATAAGAGCTGATGAATCATTGACATTCTCAATATTTTCAGATTTGAGGTCACTTACAACCCAATTCGCATCATTAGTTTCATCTTCAAAACTTTCAATAATACTGGCAATGTTATTGATATCATTCACATCTATAGCCGCTAGGGTATAATTACCCTCCTGACTATTTATACCATCGACGAGCTCGTGAGTATTATTGATATTTGTCCATAGGCAAAATCCTTGAGATGGTGAAATTACTTCTGAAGGCGTGTCAGGTTCAAAATCCTTTGCTTCAGCGAGATCTCTAACTATCGCCGTTACTGTGTATTCAAGCCAAGTACCAGTATCCTCTAAATCAGCATCAATCGTATCTTCGCCTTCCTCTGGTAATATCCAAATATGGTCACCAGCAGAAAAATTATTTCCTAATACAATCTTCAATGATTCCGTAATTACAATTACTCTGTCATTTGTTTCTTTATCTTTATAATCTAAAAGCTCTTCAATAGAGTTCCCTTCTATTATTGTATCCAATATATAAGGATCTCCACCAATCGATTTTTCTGCTTCGGTTTCGTAGTCATTTCCATAAACAGCAGTTCTAGTACTATTTTCAATCTGATTTCCGTTATCAGTTCCACTTACAAATACGTAAAAACCTGAGATTCTATAAGCAATGGATTCAATATCATCAATATTTTCAGTAAGGCTGTCTAAATCGCTGGAATTAAACCAACCATCGCTAGAATCGTCGTATCGGATAAGAATATCTGCGCTACCCATTTGACTTTCCATACTATTTATGAACATTACCTCAAACGAGTCAGAAGCAATTAAAATGCCTCCAAATAGGGCTACTCCTATTATTAAAGTAATCATAGTTAAGATATACCGAGACATTCTCCTTCTCATGTTCCTCAACGCAATTTTTAAGATTACACCCATATTTACACAGCTTTAAATTCGAAATTTGTATTATTATGTATCGATAATAAACTCTTTTGATTTTTATTCAATTTTATTTAGTATGATGAATAAAAAAAAGAATTGGTTAATAAGTTTATGTATTAACCAATATATTTCAACATTTTTTATGTATATTCTTCATACTTATTTATATTGATGAATAAAAAATAAAATTAAAATAAAAAAAAAAGGGAGTCCAATTTTTATACAATTAATATGAAAAAATTGATTAATAAAATATATGTAGATATAATCCAATCTCGATTATATACATAAATTTAATAATTAATTGTTAAATCGGTACATAAATAGATAATTTTTATTTCAGATCTTTATGTATAAATCATTAGATATTTAAAAAGGGTCTACATTATTATATATATAGAAATAATTTTTAGCATTAAAATTAATTTCAACTTTTACTCAATAATTTTGGTGTAAGCATCTATGAAACCAAAAAGGATAAACATGATGGTAGCTGAAGAGAAGAAAGAAAAATGGGATCATTTTCTCGAAAATAGTGAGATTAAAACGCTTTCAAAGCTCATTAGAATAAGTGTCGATGAATATATTGAATCAAGATCGAAAATAAAAGAAATGAACTTATTTTTGAATTATGTTCATGAATTAAAAGGGGAGTTAAGTTCAATAAAAGGATTTTCACAGATGTTAATTGAAGAATACAAAGACGAGTTAAGTTGGGATCTTCTGTTGAAAATAAAGGAAATTTACGATAAAAGCATCAGTATTGAAAAAATAATGAACAAAATCTTTAAGAAGGATAGAGTAGAAAACGAGCAATACGATTTACTTATTGTTGACGACGATGACTCCACAGTTCATTTGATATCTGATTTTTTTATTAAAAAGGGCTATTCTTGTAGGAGCACTTCTACAGGAGCCGATACTCTTGAATTATTGAATAGTGCAAAGCCCAAAATTATCCTAATAGATGTTATATTGTCTGATTATAATGGCTACGAAATTTGCATGAAAATAAAAGCACAACCAGAATTAAAAAGTATACCTGTGTATTACATCACCGCGGTTCCAGAAACAGAAGTTATTAAGAAGACAAAAGAATCTGGGGCTGATGGTTATTTTTTAAAACCTTTTAATATGTCAGAATTCAATATTTTACTTAATTATTTATGAATTTACACAATAGGAGAAATAAATGTTGTATTTGAGAATACCTGGTGTTGAGTTTGGAGAGGAATTTGCGTTTAGTTCTCTAATAGTTAGTACTTTTTTTTTAATTGGATTTTTGCTAGCAGTTAATAAATATAAGAAAAAAAGAACCTCTAATAATCTAATTTTGATTTTTTTAATGTGCATAGGAGCCTCATCCGTATTTTTTGGTATTCTCTCTTACATAACTTCAATTTGGGTAATTAGCCCACTATTTGGTTTTATATCTATTGTCATCTTAATCTCTACCCTAATAAATTTAAATAACAGATTAGAAAGAAAATTACAGAGAATACGAACAGACCTTGTTAGGAGGACTTCGCACGAGTTGAAAACCCCATTAATCTCTATATTTAGTTCTACTGAGCATCTTATAAATACCTATGGAAATGAGATGAGCGAAGATGTATTGAAATTTATTAGAATAATAAACAGAGGAGGGAAAAGACTAAAGCTATTAACGGAAAATTTACTTGATGCCTACAATATCGAGTCAAGTGGTTTAAAGTTAAAAAAAGAAAGAGTAAACATTGTAAAAACTATAAAAGATTGCGTAAATGATCTTTATTTTCTAATAAACGAAAGGGGTCTTTATTTAAAGGAAGATCTCGATGGAGAGTTTAATTTAAATTTAGATAAAATTCGATTTGAACAAGTAATTTTAAATCTACTTTCAAATGCAATAAAAAACACACCTCCAAAAGGTATAATATATGTAAAATCAGAAATAAAAGATGGATTTGTTGATATTGTTATAAAAGATACAGGAATTGGATTGACTGAAAACGAAAAAAAGCAACTATTTAAACAATTTGGTAAAATAGAGCGAAGAGATGAGGGATATAACTTAAATAGTGAAGGTTCTGGACTTGGATTATACATTTCCAAAGAAATAATTGAAAAACACGTTGGTAAAATATTAGTGGAATCAGAAGGAAGAAATAAGGGAGCAACATTCATTATAAGGCTTCCAAATAATTAAATTTACGCTACTAATTCATCTTTTTAGATTCTTATGCTTGATTTAATATTATAAACACATCTTTATCCTTTCCCTTTTCAACCGTTTTTAAACATTTGGTATATATGGATGGTTTTAAACTTTGACTAAATTATTTAATTGTGAAATTGGTTAACTATTGGATTTTATCCTCTCAGTATCTCTTTTATCAAAAGTAGTTGATACTAATAAATAAGAAAAAAAAATAAAATATGACTAAAATTTTTACTTGGATTTTATATTCTCTCTTAAACATATGGAACTCAAAAACTACATGTTCCTCTCTATGATATATTATTTCGGATAAAGATAATATCCCTAAGTAAAAGAGAAATGGAAAGAAATAAACAATTAACCTTATGTTAGGTTCGACTGCCATGAAAATGCTTTATGAGAGAAAATTAATGATATTTAAAATTGTTAAAAATTGTGTTTGTGCTTTGGAGCGATAAAAATAAATCGACAAAATGGCAATCAATAAAAAGACAAAACCGATATGATTCGATAACTGTTTAACTTCAAAAATTAAGTCCAAACTCTAAACCACGACCCAATTCCAACACAATATCCTCGAAGGATAACAAGTCTAATTTTGTGCTGGAAAAAAACCACCACTTTTTATGTTTAAAAGTATCAAATGGATCCTTACAGTGTATTAGTATTGATGTTGCCTCATCTTCAGAAGGATCGGAACCTTCATGACTTGTTTAGAT
>JAHPYY010000200.1 GCA_019058515.1 Promethearchaeota archaeon | reverse complement strand
GGTATTAACAGAGAAGGCATCTCCCGTATAAGTAAACGAACCAGTTTTATTTTCTGATAAATAAGTCAAATCGTTAGGAAAATCCTTGTTAAATGTTCGTGAGGAAACATCGGAAATGTCCCAGTAATCCCCTGTTAGATTATCGCTATAAACTAAATCATCTTTTATAAAAGTAGCATTTGTAACAGTATAGTTATAATTTACATCAATTATCGTATCAAATTGCTCATCGATTTCGTATGCGGAATTTGATTGATTGTGATAGATCGTGTTATTAGTATTTACAGTTGCATTTACACCAACAATAAGCGAGTTATTTTGAGTATTAGTTTGATTAAAACTCGCTTCTTGCACATCCGAAACATCAAAATTAGAAAGATCGTGGGAAAAAGTCCCAATGTCTAAGCTTGGTGTTTCGAAAAAATTATAGGTTCCAGTAGGCATTAATAACGAATGGATTTCTGAAGAATCAGTATCTAATCTACAATGAAGAGTCACTTCGTGATCTTCATTGTCTTGGATCGCAAATACATTTGTGAGAAATAGCAATTCAATAAAAATAACGGTTAAAATAGCTAATGTTGAGATTTTCTTCCCTTTCATTTTAGCCTCCAAGAATTAAAGCTATAATATTATTAAAAGCGTGGACTAAAATTGCAGCAGGGAAACTGAAGAAACTAATAAAACAAAGAAAAAACCCTGCTCCGAAATAAGTTAGACCAAGATAGGGATTTTGCCACCAATCAACAAAATTTATCCCTCGTCTAAATGAATGATAAAAACTGAAGAAAAAACTTCCTATCAACCCCGAAATGATTGTAGGGAGAACAAAGAACCGGATTGGTACATTCTGAACTTTAGCTTTCTCAATCTCTAATTTTAGCGAATCGATTTTTTGTTTTAAAAGAGTTGCTTTAGCAATATTTCGAATATTTTCTCTGCTAAACGATTCAGTCAGCGGAATGTTCCTATATTTCGCTGCCAGTTCCCAACGTCTTAATTTTAAACGCTTCTCTTCAGCTCTGCTGACTCTTGTTTTTCTAAAGTAAAAGTAGACTCTATTACCCAATCCAACAGCAAAAGCCTGGAAAATTAGAGTTTCAGGAGCAGCAACCAAGAAAAGTTGTGAAAGAACATTGTCGGCCATATTTGAATCTTGAGCTAAGACCGATAGACTTGATTCTGTGTCAGTAAGATTGAGAGCGTAGGCTGCTGGTTGGAATATCTGGAACCAAAGAAAGAGTCCTAATAAACCGTAGAATGTCCATTGTAAAAGATCTATTAAAATTTTATAGTTATCTCTAAGTTTATTTAAAATCAAGAATTTCATGCCAAGAAAGAGAAGTGTAACAATAGCGAAGAGATAAAATGCTAATGTAATATATCCGTTGATTACAATCTCAGGATCTGCAGTACTTAAAAAATAATATGCTAAATAGAGTCCCATGACAAAGATTATGACACCTGTACTTATTGAAAACTTGGATCTCCTCACTTCTATCGTATTTTCTGCGAGAACTTGTCTCGAAAACAATATTGAATTTAAGTCTTTGTTGCGATAATATAAACAAAAAGCGAGAAAGATTGTAGGAATAATTAAAGGGAGCCAAGAGACCAAACCATTTACGACAGTACGGCCCGTAACACGAACATTATTAGAAGCGTCAAGAGTCGCTAAACCGACATTCTTAAGCATGGTTTGCCACGCTGCACCTATCGTATCCCATACTGTACGGACGGGTATTTCTATCAGTGCAAAAATACTGTAAATAAATGTCATAATTGTTATAGCTAAAGCGATTGCACCAATTTTCATTGCTATTTTCTCCCATTGGAAGCTTATCGCATCTCCAATGGTCGAGGCTCCAAATCCAATTATAAAGATAAAAATAATCCAATTTATTACATCAATTAAATTGGTCGTATATTGAGCTATATCTTTCATTGGATTATCTTTTAACCGTTCTAATGCGTTAATAAAGCCTGTAATATCTGGCTGCGCTGCTTCATTTGTATATTTCGATAACTCGATACACTGTTCAAGTGTTTGTCTAATTTCTGGCTTTAGTTCAAGTAAGAAAGGGCCACGAATAATCCACGCATCATCATTAAAATATGAAGCGTATTTTCCCAGATAATAATCTGTAAAATCAGTAATCTGAGCACCCGCATTAATGGCTGCTCTAAGATCTTCTATAGTATATTCTTCTTTTAAGTAGGGTTCTAAGGTGTTTAATAAATTTGTGATTACTCCTGTGAATGAAAAATTACCAGTTTCACCTGGACCTGTTAACCCCAAACTAATAAAAAGAGCTTGACCAAAGATAGATTGCGTAAAGACGATTACAAATAAGATCCCAAGAACTAAGATAATGTTATATTTCCCATTTTTCTTGAAAATATAACCTAAAAAGAATAATGAAATTATAACGTAAATCCAGCTAATAAGCCAAAATATTTCGAAAAAGATACTTAATGTAAAAAATACAAATCCCGTAAAGGCAAAAATTAGAAATAATTTTGATTCAGGAGAAAATTTTTCAATTTTAAATCTCTTAAATACGATTTTAAGCTGCTTAGACTCTAAGAATTTCTCTATTTCAGATTTTTCCTCCTCAAAGATTTCCTTCTCAGATTTTCTCGCTTGTCTCGTCATCAGTTAAATAAACCTAATTGAAATTGTTAAAATTCTAAAAAAAAATGATTTAGAATTATGACTTTTTAGATTACCAAAATTGGATTGACCATTAGTGTAATAAACATTATTGGATTGACCATTAGTGTAATAAACATTATTGGATTGACCATTAATGTAATAAACATTAATGTTACATCGATGGCTTTGAAAATCCAAACAACAAAGAACACTATGAACGCTGCGACTATTGCTAAAATTCCTCCCTCGGCCTCGTCTATACTGTCTGCAGTTAATACTGAAAAACCTCCCCATGTTGCGATAATCGTAGGGACCGTTAAAAATAACGCTCTTGAAATCCACTGTATACCAACAGCAAAGTTTTGTAGGCTATTAATATCTTTAGAAGTTACCTCCGTTAATTGCCTAAAGCCATTCCAAAAACCTAGATTCTCATTTGCGTACTCTGAATATGTCACATCCATTGTAACCCCGATACCATTTAATACTAAGACGAGTAGTGTGAGCCCAAGAAATAATACCAATGAAACCTTTAAAGCTGCGTAAATTGGAGCACCTTTGATCCTCGATTTGAAATTAGCAGCGTACATAAAGCCAATACTAAGACAAATAATAGCAACGGTTCCCAACGAATACAACGCTTTATCTGTTTCAGTAATCCCAAACCAGTGCCATGCAAACTGAGTGCCGTAAAGAATAACTCCTAAAAGTCCTAAGACTTGCCCTATTATGCCGAATTTACCTTTTGGTAATCCCCTTTTTAAAACATGTAATTTGACCATTTTTTTCCACTTCGTTTTTTGCTACTCAGAAATGAGTAGATGATTTATTTATAAATACTCTCAGGGATATTTAAATATTTTGAGCAGAGACGCAATTCTGTATCTACTCATTAATAATAATTATACAAAAAAATGGGTTATTGTTAAAACTTAGAGAGGGATTAAATCTCTTTAATATAGAACCGAAATATAGAAATCTTAAAATTATTTTCAGATTTTAAGATTTTTATAGAAAAATTGATTTTACAGAAAAAGTCATATCTCTTAAGAATTTCAAGATCTCAGGCTATTTTTTTTCCATTTTTGTGAACAAGGTATTGGTTTCGTGAAAAAAATTCATAGTTTAGTGAAGTTTGGAATGATAACAGGAGTTTCACGAAATATTTAAAAGTATGCCCGGTAATGCTTGTATATTCATTAGTTGGAAATAATATTGAAGGATTGGTTTGGCTCCCTAGAATTCCATTTTTTCTTAAGAAAAGAAAGAAATGGATACATTTATATAAGTAATAAGTCTTGTGTAATCATGCTGTCAATCGACGGTTTAGGTGTAAGATTATTTTTTTATCATTGAAAAGTCAATTTATATCAGTAAATACATCTATGTGTTTCGACATACAAAATGCCAGAAAAAGAAATATATTGCATAAATTGTGGAGTTAGGTTAATAGAAATGGCAAATTACTATATTTGCCGTAGTTGTAAGCAGTTGTGGCCTATATCGATTTATGATAAATTTAAAGCTGGATCAGAAATGTTTATTGATCTCCAAGATTCAGAAGACTCATTATTTATGTGGCTTTTTGACGAGTTAAACATTCATTCTGAGTCAATTGAAGTACAACATGCGATTAATAAAGCAATTGATAAAAATAAATTATCAATTAACCTGTGATCTATTTCTTTTTTAATCACTCCAATACCCCAGCATGTGATCGTACATTCTATTGAATTTTCGTTGAATTTTTTCGTAACTTGAAGTATTAACGGGATTTGGTTCTATGATTGTCTGAACACTATTATTATCTTTAAAGACTGTATTAATTTCGCTAATTAATCCTAGACCATACACTGTCAATAAACCAATTCCCCTTAGGCTGGCTTCAGGTTCATCCGTTATCACCTGTGGGATTTGAGAAACATCTGCTTTAATTTTGTATAATAACTTATTTTTAGTTGCTCCTCCCACGCAAATGATTTTGTCAATATTTACTCCTAGCTCTTTAAAATTGGCAATATCTCTACCTAAAGCAATCGCAACACCTTCCATTACTGAACGGAATATGGAGCCAGCTGTTAAATTCAAGGATAGGCCGTAAAAACACCCTTTAGCTAAAACATTTTCCTTTCGACGTTCCCCTAACAAATAGGGATAAAATAATAATCCATCGCTTCCAATCGGTGCTTTTTTCGCCAGCTCGATTAGCTCTTCATATGTCAGATTTTCTTTAATTGTATTAAAAATATCTTTGCACCACTTCATACTCAATCCGCCAGTATCTAAAATTGTGAATGGTAACCACCCGTCAAGCACATGCTTCAGATTCTGAACAGAAGGGTTAACGATCGGCTTTTCTTTATGTACCACGAATAAAGTGCTTGTTCCCGTCATGTCCACAGCATTACCCCCGCCAACCATTCCTAAACCTAATAGTGACACGATAAAATCCGCCCCTCCCGTAATTACCGGGATTCTTTGAGGTAAATTTAATTCACATGCTATCTGGTCTCTAATAGAGCCTATAACCTCGTAGGAGGGTTGAATTGGAGCAAACTTTCCAAGGTCCAAATCTAAAATCTCCGCCATTTTGGTTGAATACATATCTGATTCAATATCGTAAAGATAGGTCCCTGAAGCTTCGCTCGGGTCAGTAGCAGCAATACCCGTAAGTTTATAGTTAATAAAATCTTTAGGCACCAAAAACCATTTAGTATTTCTATATATGTCAGGCTGGTTTTCCTTAATCCAGCGAATTTTAAAACCAGGCCATCCAGTAGTTATCGGATTTCCTGTGATTTTTGCTAATTCTAGCTCGTCATGTTTGTTTCTAACTTCGTTACATATACCTTCGCACCGCTTATCCATCCATATTTGCGTCCACTCGGTGGTAACATCATTCTCCAATTTCGGATTTACTCCAACGGGCCCGTGCATTTGTCCACAAACCCCTATGCCTTGTATTTGATTGCGTACTTCAGACAAACCTTCTAACAAAATTTTAATGGTGTCTTTCGTCAGCTCCCACCATCGTTCTGGTTGTTGTTGTGCCCATCCCGGTTTAGGTGTATAAACTTCTTGTTTAGATTGTGCAAGCTTTTGTATCGCACCCTCAGAATCTACTATTCCACATTTAATGCTTTGGGTTCCTAGATCTATTGCTAAAATTGGCATAATTCTCAATTAAATTTATCAAATGTAGATAAGTTACGCTATTTCTTAAGAATCTTCTTCCAAATAATAACTCCAACAACTAAAACTGACCCGGCAACTGCTATTGGAATAATTACAAATAACGGATTAAATAACCAAGGCGTTGTATCTTCAACTGAAATGGTTTCTGCATTGATAGTCTTGCAAAATCCTATGTGGGCTTCTCCATAATATTCCGGATAGTTGATTCGTAGATATTCTCGGATGTTATCGCCACTACAGTGGATTGGATATATCTTTTTTATGTTGAGATCGATTAGCGCTTCAATTGTATTTTGTATTCTGTTTTCAGATGCTTGCTCCATGTGAAATCCTCCTATTACCATGTAAGGATCGCATCCCAAATCGCTAACTGCTTTTTCGACAAGATTCTCAACATGTGGATGGCTACACCCTACTACTACTACCAATCCAATGTCTTTAATGTTAATAGCCAATGCCTGTTCGTATGGGATAGAAAAGAGTTCACCAATTATTGCAAAACCAGGTTCAATAATAGTCGTTTCTCTTATACGGACAATATTCAAATCTAAGGCAGAAATAAATTCAAATTCGTCGTCTCTCAGGTGTTGTGGAATGTAAACTGTTACTCCTGGGTTAACCTCTGCAATGTAAGGCAATCCTCCCGTGTGATCTCTGTGCTCATGTGAGATAACTACAAAGTCAACTGAACTTAAATCCTTACCTAAAGTTTCGGAGTTATGCCGTAATGTGTCGGTTGTCCATCCAGTGTCGAATAAAACCGACAAATTGTTTGTCTCAAGTATCATCGAAATACCCCACTCATCAATAAGACTACCATTAGGATTATTATCCGTTATTACGGTAAGTTGTAACGATTCAATTTCCCCAATATCTTCTATATCTTCCGAACTATTAATTTTTAAGCCGTTACTTGTCGTACAAAATACATTAAAAATCAGTACAATAATCGTAATACCTATGAGTATTATCTTTTTTGAAGATGTATTAGAATATGTCAATTTAATTAAACAAATCATAATTCATAGTATTTTGGAAATGAGTTAGATATAAGGTATTTTTTCCTAATTCTATTTATAAGTTTATTGACTTTCATCCATTCTTAAGAATTGTACGATTTTTAAGAGTATCACCAAAATTCAAATTATTTATTGTATTTTATACCAAAATAAAGGAATAACGATTTTTCTTCAATTTTTGATTTGATTTATACCTTAATATTTAAGTAAATATGAAATTATTCGACTTTTCTCCTGCCAAAAACCCTACATTTTATTATATCGGTACGACGACCCATAAATCATCAATTGTGAAAGTTTTTCCAAAATGGGCTAATTATTTAGGTATTAGCAACAGCGAGTTTATTGGGATTAACTGTAAGATTCACGATGATCCTGAAGTGTATAGAAACACCGTAAAATTCATGAAAAACGATGAGTTATCCCTGGGCGCTTTAATTACTTCTCATAAAATCGACCTTTACGAAGCGGCAGCCGATCTTTTTGATATCATTGATCCCTATGCGCAACTTCTTGGAGAACTCAGTTGTATATCAAAACAAAACGGAAAATTAGTAGCTCACGCTAAGGATCCGATAACAAGTGGGCTTGCGTTTGAGTCTTTTATTCCTAAAGATCACTGGAAGGAAACTGAAGCTGAAATTTTTATTATAGGTGCCGGGGGAGCATCTCTAGCGCTTACTACATACTTAATGCAGAATCTTGAGCAAGAAAATCGACCGTCTAAAATCTTTATATCTAATAGAAGTATACAACGATTGAAATCGATGAAAATTATTCACGATCAAATAAATCCGGGGATTATTATAGAGTATTTACATCACCCAAAACCTACCGAGAATGATTTTATTGCTAACAAACTCAAACCCAGATCCTTAATTATCAATGGCACTGGACTAGGAAAGGATAATCCCGGTTCTCCTCTAACAGATGCGGTTGAATTTCCCGAAAATGGATACGCTTGGGATTATAATTATCGGGGTAGTTTGGAATTTTTGCAGCAAGCGAAATCACAAGCGAAAGAAAAAGAGCTACATGTGGAAGATGGTTGGGTGTATTTTCTACACGGGTGGACTAGAGTAATTGCTGAAGTATTCCATATAGAGATACCAACAGCAGGATCGAAGTTTGAAATTATATCAAAAATCGCAAAAGAAGTAAGATGAACGAGGGAAAACTAATATGAAAGAACTAACTAATCGGAAATCCAAAGCGATAGAATTTAGTCTCGAAAATGGATTATCTCCAAATGTAGAAACCACTAAAAGGATGTTATCTGCTATGGAAGGAATGTACCTAGATAACGAGGAGTTGTTGGAAATGATTAGAACTGAAGATATTCTAGTATATGAATTTTATCAATTAGGAGTACCAGAAAAAGATAGCGATTTATCGTATGGGACCACGATTCTTTATCCTGGAAAAGTTGGAACAGAGTATTTTATGACCAAAGGACATTTTCACTCTATTCTAGCAACAGCGGAAGTGTACTTTTGCATTAGGGGAGAAGGGTACTTGTTAATGGAGAACATGAATGGCGATAGTGAGATTCAAAGAATATCTCCCGGAATTTCGGTATATGTTCCTCCTAAGTACGCGCATAGGAGCATCAATACTTCAAATTCTGAATCCCTTATCATGTTTTTCGTATTTAGAGCAGATGCCGGACACGATTATAAAACCATAGAGACAAAAGGATTTAGAAAGTTGGTGGTTGAAAAAGATGGAAAAACCCAACTCATCGACAATCCAAAATGGAAAGAATAACCTGATTAAAATAGCAAGCGTATGAATAAAGTATATATAGGATCAAGAACATTAACTTTAACTGGTCATCCCGCTTTACGACTGTTGGAAAAAGCAGGACTAGATCTAGTATTTGGACCTCATGGAAAGCGACCAAGTGAAACTGATCAATTGGAACATCTTCCCGAATGCGTGGCGTACTTAGCTGGGACTGAACCCATCTCCGAAAAAGTTTTACGAGCTTCAAAAAAATTAGGGGTTATCAGCAGAAACGGAGTAGGAATTGAAAATATAAATCTAGGAGTTGCAGAAGAGCTTGGAATAGAAGTTAAAACTACACCGGGTTCTAATACACGAGGAGTTGCAGAGTTAACCATAGCTTTAATGATGACAGCGATTAGATCGATCCCTCTTCAAAATAACGCTCTAAAAAGTGGAGTTTGGGAGCGAATCAAGGGAGCAGAAATAGAAAATAGCATTTTAGGGGTAATAGGATGCGGAAATATTGGAAAGGAGGTTAGTAAAATGGCTTTAGGATTAGGAATGCGCGTTATTGGGTATGATCTCTTTCCTGATGTTTCATTTGCACCTTCAGAAAACTTTATTTATGCAGAATTACAAGAACTCTTTACCTCCTCCGACATTGTGTCCCTTCATGTTCCTCCAGCTGACAAACCATTTATCGATGGGAACACTATAGCAATGATGAAAAATGGTGTTATTATCATCAATACTGCTCGAGCAGAAGTAGTTAATGATGAAGAGTTAATTAAGGCTTTAGATAGAGGTAAAGTTGCATGTTACGCAACTGATGTTTATACTAAGGAACCTCCAGGGATTAATACTCTAATAACACATCCTAAAACAATTTGTACGCCTCACATAGGCGCTTATACCGAAGAAAGCGTTAACCGCGCAGCAAAAGTTGCAGTGGACAATATTTTGGAGGCCTTAGGGTTAAATGTTGAAGATTGATATAACCACAGAACTTATCAAATCTCTTGATGAATTTGTCAAGCATAAGTCTGTTCCTCGTAATGAAATACTACTGACTTGGATTGGTCAAGCAGGGTTCATTATGAAATTCCATGATAAAATTTTATTTATCGATCCTTACCTTTCTAACTATCTATCGAAGAAATACCAAGGTAAGCTATTCCCTCACATTCGACTAATGGGAATACCGTTATCACCTGAAAAAATTACTAATGTTGATTACGTTTTCTCGACTCATCCTCATAGTGATCACATGGATCCTGAGACTTTGAGCGTTCTCTCTCAAAAAAATCCTAATTGTAGGTTTATAATACCTGCTGCGGCTAAAGAAGAAGCTATTCGCAGAGGAATTCAACAAGACCAAATAATATCTGCATTTGCAGATAAATATATCCAACTTGGCACAGATTTTAAAATCAAACCGATTCCTGCTGCTCACGAAAGTTTAGAGGTAAACGAAAACGAAGAGCACTTTTTCTTAGGATTCATCTTTTTTATCAATAATATTAGAATTTATCATTCCGGAGATTGTGTTCCCTACTATGGATTGAATTCAAGACTAAATCGATGTGAAATTAACCTTGCTTTACTTCCGATCAACGGAAGAGACGAATATCGGCTCAACAATGGCATAGCAGGCAACTTTCTTACAAACGAAGCGATTGAAGTTTGCCGAAGTGCAAACATAGAGAATTTATTAATTCACCATTTCGGGATGTTTGCGTATAACACCGTGTCAGAACAGGATCTAGATTCTTTAAAAACCCTAAACACTCCAGATTTATCAATTTTCGTACCTGAAATTAACAAAGTGTACAGAATTAGTAAAAATTGAAAAAGGAGATAAGTAAAGCCCCCCACTTCTTTATTTGAATTTTCAATTAAAAAAAGTTATTTTAAATTCTTCACTCTTCTTCATTAAAATAACAGATACCAAAGTTTCCTTTCCATGATTGTATTTGAAAAAATTGAAAAGTACAAAATTGTTCCAGTAGTCGTAATTGAAAATGCTGATCACGCGTTAAATCTCGGACTAACTCTAATTGAGGCAGGTCTACCTGTTATAGAAATCACCTTTCGGACGAAAGCTGCTGCAGAATCAATTGCCATTCTCAGTAAACACCTTCCAGAACTGTTGATAGGAGCAGGTACCATATTAACCACCAAACAGGTAGACGACGCTACAAAAGCGGGAGCAAAATTTCTCGTAACCCCGGGATTTAACCCAACAGTGGTGGATTATTGCGTTAGTAAGAGCATTAATATAATCCCTGGATTAAATGTCCCAAGCTTTGTTGAATGGGGGATGGAGCGTGGATTAAAAGTCTTCAAATTTT
Organism: Promethearchaeota archaeon; assembly: GCA_019058515.1. Next base: position 1,372 of record JAHPYY010000200.1, on the reverse strand, counting down.
TTCCCGCTGACCTATCTGGGGGTCCAAAATGGTTGAAATTAATTTCGGGACCTTATCCTAGCGCTAGATTTATGCCTACAGGTGGAATTAATAACAGCTCGCTAAAGTCTTATTTAGAACTACCTAATGTAATTGCGTGCGGAGGAAGTTGGATTGTCAAGAAAGATTTGATTTCTTCCAAAAATTACGAAGAAATTAAAAGGATAGTTAAGAGCGCTCTCACTACAATAAATATGTGAAAAAAATTACATTAAATTCTATTCACTACTATTTCTTTAATATCCTCTTTACTTAATTGTATGGGGTTGTTTTTTAATCCCACATTATCCACTATTTTATCAACATCGTTTTCATTAATACCGTAACGACCTAATTTGTCAATTTTTAATTCTTTTGTCCATCGTTCCAGGGTTTCAATTAAGAGATCGCAATAATAGTCTGCTTTTTCTGGCTCAAAGCAAAGATTCCCTGATAGTAATGCTCCTATTTCGCCATATTTCTTTAAAGCTAATGCACCATCCTTTCCCAAAGGTTTCAAAATTTCGATGTTTTTCTTCGTAGCTTCAGATAGTAACGTTCCACATACAATTCCGTGAGGGATGCTAAAAAATCCTCCTATCGGGGATGCTAAACCGTGAATAATTCCCAAACCCGCGTTAGCTAACGTTATTCCCGAGAGTAAGGAACCATAAGCCATTACCATCCGTGCGTCGATGTCATTAGCTTTAGAACCACATACATCTATCATTACATCCTTCATGTACTTCATTCCACTAAAAGCTAACGCATCAGTGATAGGATTAGCCTTCGATGATACATACGATTCTAATAATTGAGTGAATGCATCCATCCCACATGCTCCTGTAATCGAGGAGGGGCACCCAATTACCAATTTGGGATCGATTATAGCGATATTTGGAATCAAATTATCGTGTCGTAGCGATTTCTTAAATCCGTTTGGACCTACTTCACTAATTACAGCGTTCTTAGTTGTTTCGCTTCCCGTTCCAGAAGTAGTGGGGATAGCTATGTAGGGTACTTTCCTCCCGTCGTGCGTTTTTGTGCCTACCCCTTCTAAATAATTTTTAACGGAGTCTTTGTATAGCAACATCGCCGATATTGCTTTTCCCACATCGGTAACACTACCCCCTCCAATCCCTACGACCACATCTAAATTCTCAGTTCGATATTCTGAAACGCAGGAATCGACAAATCCGGGGGAAGGTTCTCCCGTTAAAGATTTGTGAAAGTAAGTAACACCCTTTTTTTCTAAAGTTTCAAAAATATCATTAAGTCTTCCAGAACTTCGTAACGATTTCGCTCCAGTAATAATTAACGCCTTTTTTCCAAAGCTTAGAATAATATCGTATAT
>JAHPYY010000199.1 GCA_019058515.1 Promethearchaeota archaeon | reverse complement strand
TTTCGTACGCTTCAGGGTAAATTTGTTGCTTCTCCGCTTTTTGCGCGTTACTTTCAGCGTCTTTTAGTTGTATTTGTAAATCTTCAATAAGACTCAATCGAATTTGATTTTCAAGTTCGGGTAATATATCGGAGATCTCCCACACTTTTGCCAACTTGACAGCGCTCTGGTAAAATTCAGATGCTTTTGAGAATTCTTGCTTCTTTCTAGCGTTGTGGGCGTTTTTTCTAAGGATCTTGATTTCTTTTTTAGCAGTTTTAGCGTCCTTTACAATAATGTCCCCTTCTTCAGGTTCTGCTATTGGCTTTTCTTTGAATTTTTTGGGCTTTTCTTCAGCTTTAGGTTTCTTTTCCTTTGGTTCTTTCTCTTCTTCTAATATTTTCTTACACTCGTTCGCTTTATTAGTGTATTTCTTCACTTCTGAATCCATCTCTGCCACTCCTTGCTTAAACATTTCTGAAGCGATGGATGCGGCTTCTAAGAATAGTTTGTTAGCAGCTTCGTAATTTTTTCCCTTAAACTCATTGTTTGCGTCCTTATTTACATCTTTTAATCTAGCGCTTAATTCTTCAAGAGAGATTTTTCTAATTTCTTCGTTTATCTCGTAAATTTGATCAGACACTTCCCATTTTTTAGCTATACTCAGTGCTTTTTCGTTTAACTCGATTGCTTTACTGTAATTTTTATCCTTTCTTGCTGACATTGCTTCTTTTCTAATTTCTCTTATATCAACTTTTGCAGCTTTAGCGTCGTAAGTCTCTGGGATTTCTTGAGAGGGTTCTTCTACCATTTCTTCTCCAACAGGTGCTTTAGAAATTGATGGTACCCCTTCTTCACCTTTATAAATGGATATTTCATTCAATTTTTTCTTTAGTTCATCGATTTTACCTGTCATTTCATCGAATCCAAGCTTGAAAATATCATTCGCAACTGTGATTGCCTCCTTGTATTTCTCTTCAGCAAGATCAAAATTAGAATCTTTGATTGCCTTATTGGCATCGATTTCGCGTATTTTTAGAGTCTCATCGAGTTCAACCTTGTAAAGCAATCGAAGTTCCTCGTCAATCTCGTCAAAATCCTTTTTTAACTCCCAATCTGCAGCTACTTTCTGAGCGTTTTGGTAATTCTCTTTGGCATAATCGTAGATCTTCTTTTTAGTGAATTGTTTGCCCTTGTTCTTAAATTTCTTTATAGCTTTTTTAGCAGATTTTATGTCTTTAATAGTCGCAGTTCCGACTCTCGATTCAATGGGGGCGGTGACTATCTCTTCTTGCTCTGTTAAACTTGAGAGGTAAATTTCTCTTTCCGAAGGGTTCATTTTTATTAAATCTTGTACAACTTTTTGTTTCTCCTCTTCGGCCAAACTTGTTAATTCGCTAACTTTTTGGGTTATGAGATTGACCTCTTGCTGCGAAACTGGAACTTGTTCTATAGCTGATATATCAATTGGTTTCAGGATCTCTGTGTCCTTTAATTCTTTTATTCCCATGAATATTTCTGCGGTTCCTTTTCCTACTTTTTCAATTGCTTCGTTTAGCAATGTAGCTAGAAAGAAAAATTTTCGACCAGATGATTGTAGCAAATCATTAGCTATTTTTAAAAGTTCTTTAGATTGAGGTTTTTTAAGTTTCTTGATGTCAGAGGTTACATACTTTAATTCGTGGGGTAAAATAACCGAGGTATTTAAAATGCTATCTACTAATTCTCCTGCGTCTCTAAAGAATTTAAGTTGTCCTCTCCATTTTGGAAGATTTTCCTGGTATTTCTTTTCAAAAGCTTCGATAAACTCCTTTAGATGAGCGCGTAAGATCATAGAAGCTTGTTTTGATAATACTAACGCAACTCGGATATATGTACCATCTGCAAGTAAGAGCATTTTATCTCCGTAACTGATTTCATTCAACGCCTCCTGAGCAACCATTTCCCTACCAAACGAGGACACTGCTGATAAGAAACCTCCGATTAACTCTGGATCGATTTCCTCTGTGCCATACGACTTGAAAAATATACATGTACCCGTTCCTTTATAAAGTACCAAAATGTGCTCTAAGTTAATTGCGTCCTCAAATACCGTTTTAACTTCCGTTAGTACTCTGCGTTTTTCTCGTTTTTTAGGTGCTATTACAAATTTATTGACAGCCACACCGCCAACTGAAGCTGCTGAAACTGATCCAATTAATATTAATATTAAAATTATAGTTTCTATCGCAATCACACTGGCAAATATTAATATTATATTGGAAATCTCGATTGGTTCGCTTACAAATTTGTAACTTGAGCCAAGGTTGACGGATATTGAAAAATTCTCTGCATCAGATGGAATTACTAATGAAAACGATACGATTCCTGATTCGTCCGTGGAATTGGAAAATATTGCTCCTGTTTTGAGGGTTAAATTAGTTATTAATTCCACCTCCGCCCCTGCTAGTGGAAGCCATTCCGAACCATTTTTATAGAATACTCTAAATTGAATAATAAATTCTTGCCCAGCTGTGACTTCTGAAGGTACATTATATAGTTCTATCCTTGCTTCGATTTTTTCTACAATATTGAGATAAATTGTGAACGATGTGTTTACGTAGTTAGATTTAGAAATTTTAATGGTTAATTGATATGAACCAAGTTCGTTTAATGAATGAGAAAGGTTTAAAATGCCACTGTGATACCCGTAACTCTCGTTTATGGATTCAAAACTAAGATCGTTGAGAATTGTTCCTGTATCCGAGGAGTTTAATAAATTTACATAAGTAATGGAATAAGTAGCACCACCTAAAATTGGGGCATCTCCAAACTCATCTTCAGTTAAATTAAATGAAAGCGTAATATCGGAACCAATAAATGTTGTGTAATTATAGATGTCCTCGCTTAATGATGAAATAACACCATCTGGACCTTCAACACTTATCAAATTCGCAGACATATAACTTCCTCTAATGGTAAAAGATATTGACAATTGGAATGTTGCATAATTAGTTCCTGGATTAATGTAAATTACAACTGTATATGTTCCCACACCTAAACCGGTTGTACTTATATGCAGAGTATAATTTCCATCACCATTGAAATCATATAACGTCCAATTATGGTTTCCTGTCCCTCTTAACCAAGGATTACCATTTGAATCAGTCACAGTTATACTACTAGTTGTAAGGAAAAGCAAGGGTTGGTCTGTGGTACTGTCATTTATTCTAAATACAATCGTTTGATTTGCACCAGTATACAGTGGTATTGTTGGAACATATGAATCTAATTGTAGATTAGTCTCCGCAGGAAGTATTGTTAAAGTTAGTGAAATCACCTGCGTTTCGTTGCCCGTAGCAGAAATATTAAACACATAGTTATATGTGCCTACATCTAAACCTAAGGTATTCAATGTTATTGTGTAATTTCCATTACTGATCTCATCAAAGATTGGATTTAATCCGCTGTCTGAACCAATGGTCGCCCAATTTGCTCCTAAAATTGGAAATCCCATCGAATCCGAGTAATTAAAAGTGAATATGACAGTATCACCTCTAAATGTATCGGGTAGAGTATAAATAGTGTTCGGAGAGATCGTAGTTTGAATCTGCCTATCAAATACAAATACCATTGTCTTATTTCTATAGTATTGCTTTGAGATATCAATTGTAACATTCACTAATCCAAACTTGCTTGTGAAATTAGCGTCATTCACGAAAACGGTTAAGTTGTACATACCATTTCCTAAATAGATTTTATTATCTACTTGATTAGATGCACCTAGAGTGGTATAATTAAATGTAGCTTCCTCCTGAACAGGCGTATTTATCGAATCGTCTACAAACTGTACTGTTATATTGAAAACCGAACCGTCCATGAACGAGCTATAATTACTAGGCGAGATTAGATTGAAGGAAGTTGTTCCAAAAATAAATATGTCATCAGTATAAGTAGCGTTTTCGTAGTTGGTTTTATTTACTTCCACTTTAATCGTAAACGGACCGTAACCGCGAAATTCCCAATCAGTAAAAGTAAAACCAATTTCATAATTACCTGATATATAATTGATGGTTGCATTATTAGTGTAGTTATAGGTGTTCAGAGAATTATTTACCCAAACAGTTATTTTAGCGTTTGATATGGGACTAGTTTTCTCAGAATCATCGTAATTTGCTATAACTGTTAGAATTTCATCAGAATCGAATATAGTTTGATCTGGATCTTTTAAAAACAATTCTGAGATTTCACCTGTAATATCGATGTTAAGTAAGGCACTAGTGTGATTATAGTAGTATGTTTTATTTACATCAACAATAAGGTTGAATGAACCATAACCGTTAAATAAAGAGTCAGTAAAATCGATGGTGATATTGTAATTGCCGTCACCATAATCAAATGGTGAAGATCCTGTATATAACTGTTGTGGGATTCTTTCATTTACATAAACATAAACATCGGCTCCGGAAATTCCCTGAGTTGGCGTTTTTGCCGTATCCTCGTAATAAACGCTGATGTTAAGCGTATCTCCAGAATTAAAATAAACCAAGTTGGGTTCTTTGGAAAATGAAGGAGATGTTACACCATATACTATGATATCCTTTATTATTGTGTAATTATCGTAATTAGTTTGATTAATATCAACTATGAGACTAAACGGACCGTATCCATCAAATATACTGTCCGTGAAATTAACTGACACATTGTAATATCCGTTTCCATACGGAAACGATTCAAAACCAGTGTACTGATTAGCTCTATTATTAACATATACAGAAATATTAGCATCTTCAATACCCTCCATCTTTACTGTGTCATTATAGGATATGCTTAAATTTAGTATTTCGTTAGAATTATAAATAGCTTTATCCGGTTCTTTATCACAAGACGCAGCACTCGGACCTCCAACAAAAATATTTACTGAATAAGAATGGTTATAGTAATTTGTTTTGTTTATCTCTACATTTAATGTAAATTCCCCATACCCTTCAAATTCCCAATCTATAAATTCGAAATCAGTATAATAATAACCTGGAGCTCCTGTTGTTATTGTGGCGTTTGCAGTGTAGTTGTAATTATTTAAGGAATTGTTTACCCATGCCGTTATTTTAGCATTTGAGATACCAGATGATTGTACATCGTCGCTATAGGAAGTTATTATTCTTAAAGGATCACTAGACTTAAATGAAAATTTTTCTCCAGTAGTATTAGTGAAAATTGCAGTTGTCACTCCCAAGACCTTAATGTCATATCCCCCCGTGGCGTTGTTGTGATTGGTCTTGTTCACATCCACACTTAGCGAGAAGTTCCCGTAGTTGCTGAACTCTGAGTGAGAAAGGTTATACTCGATGTCGTAATACCCTCCCGCTCGGTACGATGTCTTGGCGTTCGAGGTGTAATCCGTGGTACCTACCCAGACCGTTAGATCGGCGTCTGATATTTCACCTAAAAAGTCATCCGTGTACTGTACGGTGATGTTAAAGGTGTCGTCAGCGTCGAAGGTCCACCCTGCTTCTTTACTATATGCTGCTGTGGTCGCTGCTAATACCTTAATGTTGTATCCCCCTGTGGCGTTGTTGTAATAGGTTTTGTTAACATCCACACTCAGCGAGAAGTTCCCGTAGTTGCTGAACTCTGAGTGAGAAAGGTTGTACTCGATGTCGTAGTATCCTCCCGCTCGGTACGACGTCTTGGCGTTCGAGGTGTAATCCGTGGTGCCTACCCAGACCGTTAGATCAGCATTCTGTATTTCATCTGTTGATATTTTATCTGTAAATTGTACGGTGATGTTAAAGGTGTCATCAGCATCGAAGGTCCACCCAGCTTCTTTAGTATAAGCTGCCGTTGTTTCATTCAGAAAAACATAGTTAAAAGTTCTTGTATAATTATTATAATAAGATTTGGATAATTCTACTGTTACATTATTAATACCTGGATTTACAAAGCCTGCTTTATCGCAATCAAGAGTGATATTATATATCCCATTTGAATATTCTACTGTATCCTCATTATCGCTACTGAAAGCTCCTTCGTTAATTTTGTATCTCACTGTGGCACCAGTTAAATTCTTTTCTGGACTCCACCCCGTATCGTTAAATTGAACGCTTATTTCAATGGTGTCTGTCGAATTAAAAATTTGATCTTCTTGTGGATCCTTCAAATAGAGATATGTATTTCCTAAAATTGTAAGTGGTACTTCTCGAAATCCCACAGAGGTTCCGTTTTTCCACCACATTTGTACCTTGAAAGTGCCGTACTCAGTAACATTATTCTTAATCGTCCAATTCAAAATTGAGATATCTATTCCCCCCGTAAATGATTGATTCAATTCTGTAAAATTTAAGGTGTTTCCAAATGAATCGGGGCTAAATACGCTTATATTAAAATCTCCAACATCATCATTAATAGTAGCGTTCATAGTTGCGTTGAAATGCAATTTATTAGTGAAATTAACGCTTTGACCAACAATAGGAATACCTTCAACATCCATATCGATTGAGTTAATGCTATTGTTGGATTGTGTACTTAGGATCCAAGTATCGTTGTATGCGTCTTTAACCTGGATATGCATATATCCATTTCCCAAATCCCAATATGAGGAAGACGATGTAAGATCATCATTAGTTCCATTGTATATTTTGTAATTAGTGTCCCAAAACGAAGGTACTGTAAAATTAAGATAAGTGTCATTAGCTATATCTGCATCAAAATCGGTAACGGTAATTGTACTGTTCCAGTCTACATTGGCTCCACTTGAAGGTACATCAAAATTGGTCTCAGCTTTAAGGTTAGTTTTAGTATAATTTACTTGAACTTGAGAGATATTGCATTCTACATCCCACCAATCTGCAGTTATATTGTAATTTAATGCACCTGAGTCACTTCCATTTACAAGATTATATTGCCAATATCCTGTTCCATTAACATTAGAATAGCCTTTTATTGTTTTGTTATTAAATCTTAAATTAATATCTTCGGGATTTGGGGTTGAATTTATAGGAGTAAAATCACATTTAAGTTTAAAGTCAATTCCATAATCTTTACCAAATACATCATATTCAATTAATGTCCAAGTTGTAGGTCCGTCTCTGTCATAACATATAGTATCATTTTTCCCATCTTGAGATAAACCACTTCCATCGTAATCCCAACCCCAATATGTTATATCAACATCATCACACCTTAATGCTATGAAAAAAGTATTGTTCTCTGTTTTTGAAACATTCAAAAAAGTATCAAGATTAGTAAAATTATACCATCCTAGAAAATCCGTTACTTCATCATCAACGACTAGGTCGCTTCCATATTGAGTATCTGGCTCGCTTTTACCATCAACCCATTTGGATGTGAATAATAAGAGATCGATTTTAGAAGTTAACCCATCAGTTGGATTATTAAGATATACGGAAACATTATCTAAATTCCCTGAACCAGTGATATTAAAGGAACTGGCATGTGTATCACTCCAAAGTGAGTCTCCATTAGATCCATCATCTTCATATATTATAATCTTATTAGGTGCTGTAATATCAGTAATATTGAATAACAAATAGCTTGAATTAAAATTCGCATCGTTCGGGCATGGTACTGTAAAATTGTTTCCATTCACAATTGATGTATTTACAATCGTGTTAAAGGAAATGTTATGATAAGATTGGTGGAGAGTAATGCTTGTTTGGTCTCCAGTACCGTTAAAATCAGTTGAATAATCTGAAGATTTTAATTGGTTATTTTCGTCAAATATGTCAAATGGATTAGATGGTTCATCCACTTTTTCGTCAAGTAATGGATTAGGTGAAGTATTTTCAATTGATAGCAAATTTACGCCAATAATCATAAACATTAGAGTTATAATAATACCAATATATAATTTCCTATCTCTTTGAGATTCTAACATATTCTTAACCAACGAATTTTATTGAGTTTTAATTAATACTAACAAAAGTGATATTATAATTAATATTCTTCTTTAAAGTACTTATAAACTTTATATTATCTCAGTATTGCGTTAGAGACGATCACAAATAAAGCAAACCTAACTTGCAGTTATAAAAAGAATATAAAAATATTTGTATATAAACTTGTATACCATTTAAAAATAAGAATTACTCGTTGGTTTCGGGTTGCTTTATAATTATTCTCGCATCCACACAGGTTAACCCTTTTTCGTATATAAAAACGGGATTTAAGTCCATTTCGAAGATTTCTTCGTGAGTAGTTACTAACTCAGAAATTTTCATTAATACATCTACGATTGATTCAATATCCGCCTTTGGTTTTCCTCTAAATCCGTCTAAGATTGGAAAACCCTTGATCTCGTGAATCATTTCTTCGGCGTCATATCTCGTAATTGGAGCAATTCTGAAACTTACATCTTCTAATAGCTCTACTAAAATCCCTCCAATTCCAAACATTAATGCTGGTCCAAATTGAGCGTCTGTCGTCATCCCGATTATTAATTCTGTAATAGGCTCATCCGCCATTTTTTGAACGGATATTAACTTTTCCTTTTCGGAAGGAATACTCATTAATTCATCAAACGCTTTTTCTATTTCGTCTTTATTTTTCAACCCTAACTTAACGGCTCCCGTGTCGGATTTATGTACGATATCTTCAGCCATTAACTTTAGTACAACAGGATATCCAATAGTTTCAGCGGCTTCTAATGTGCTTTCTTTAGAATTAGTGAGCTTTTGGTTGGGAATTGGAATACCAATTTCTTTTAACAAGTTTTTGGATTCGAATTCGGTAAGCACTGTCTGTCCAACTTCAATTTTATTTTTTAAAACTTCAGCTATATTCATATTATTAATCTTCTCGACAATTTAGAAGTGAGAACTATTCGTTCTAAAATATTTAATAAAATTACCAAAGAGATATAAAATTATTGTATCTAAGTTGTGTTTTAGGTTAATCAAGCAAGATTACACAGAGCTTGTTAAATACTATTAAAATTATTACGCTATAATTAAAGGTTATATTAATAAAAAGATGAATAGATAAAAAAAAAGATTATATCATTGCGCTTCCGTCTTTCTTCAACTTCCTTCTTAAACGATATTTCCTCATTTCATCTACTAAGAAGACGCTAAATGCCCCTAGAATTACTGCAATCCAATATTCCGGATAATATAATGGCATTACCCCAAACACTAATCCTAAAGGAGTGAAGATTATAATCAGCTGTAATACCAATGAGAGCCCAGTCGCCCAGAATAAATGCTTATTTGGGAACAAGTAAAAAGGTTTTACGTTAGAAGTACAAGTATATACGAAGAGCAGTTCACAAATAATTAAATTGGTGAAGATTATCGTTTGTACAAGAGTAAGGGCGTATTCGTTTGCAGCAGAACCTGCTATCAAGTAATCCATTGTTAAATTCGGATCGTTTCCCGTTTGAGCCCACAAGGGAATTAATAGCGCCCATAAAACAACATACAAAGTACAATCTGTTATTGAGGTATATATTCCAAGAAGCAAAACAGGACCTTTGATTTCTTTTATCAAGGTGAATCCTTTCCTCGGGGGTTGCTTCATTACATCAGGATCTGTCGGCGTTAGTCCCAATACCATCGCAGGTATACCATCTGTAGCAATATTTAACCAAAGGATTTGAATCGGTCTAACGGGAGGACCTATAAATATCCCTGCTAAGACTTTCATTAGGATGTATGCAAGGAGTATAAGAAATATTTCGTCAAAATTTGTACTTAACATGTATCGAAAGAACCCTTTAGTAGTTTCAAATATTCCACGGCCTTCTTCTATCGCATTAACTATTGTAGAATAATTATCGTCAATCAATATCATTTCCGAAGCTTCTTGAGTAACTTCGGTGCCTTTTAGTCCCATAGCAACCCCAACATGCGCTCCTTTAACTGCTGGAGCGTCATTTACACCATCTCCCGTCATTGAAACAATTCTATCTAACTCTTTTAACCTCCTTAAAATCCGTAATTTATGTTCTGAAGTTACCCTTGCGAAAACATCTACAGTTTTAACTTTTTCTCGAAGCATGTCATCCGTCATTTCTTCCAATTCGACTCCTGTTATAGCTTCCTCGGATTCAGTTAGACCTATCTGATGAGCAATGGCCAAAGCGGTTACTTTATGATCCCCTGTAATCATAATCGTGCGAATTCCTGCCATCCTCGCTTCTACGATTGAATCTTTTACCTCATCTCTGGCTGGGTCGATAATTCCAACCAAACCAATGTATACATAATCTTGTTCGACATTGTTTAAATCGTAATTTGAATCTAATTCTTTATACGCCACTCCTAAGACTCTTAATGCGTTTTTAGCGAAATCTTCGTTCTGGGTTAAAATTTTATCTTTTAGCGAATCAATAGGTTTAATTTCTCCGTTGACTATTACTTTAGAAGCTTTTCTCATTAACACGTCGGGAGCACCTTTAATGAACGCGAGAACCTTACCTTCCCTCTTCCCTACTACCGTCATCATTTTTCTGTCTGAATCAAAAGGAACCTCATCTAATTTTTCAAATGACTCGTCAATTTTCCCCTTTAACGCTAAGACTTTCATTGATATTTCCGTTGGATCTCCTACAACAGATACTTCACCCGTGTTTTCATCTATTATATTTACGGAGGAGTTATTACAAAAGAGACATACCTCCAAAAATCGTTTTAGGGTTGGACTTAAATTAATCGGATTTTCATTTTCAAGAATGTTACCAGTTATATTGTATCCGACTCCCTCAACATCTAGCACCTTGTTATCCAGAAACATTTTTACAACGGTCATTTCATTTTTTGTTAGTGTCCCCGTTTTATCGGAGCAGATTACATTGACTCTACCCAAAGTTTCAACAGCAGTTAGTTTTCTCACTAGAGCATGTCGATCTGCCATTTTTTTCATACCTATGCTATTGACGACAGTAATCACTACAATCAATCCTTCTGGAACCGCAGATACTGCCAAACTAATAGAGATTTCAAACGCAAATACGATATCTTCTATGTCTGACTCAGAAATAATGAAACTATCAGTCAATAAAATGATAATTAGTTCAGTGAGGAATACTGCTACACAAATTACGATAATGATAATGCCCAATAGTTTTCCAAACTTATTGACTTCCTTTTGAAAAGGAGATTGCTCAATAGCCTCTTCTTGTAAGCTTTCTGCTATTTTTCCTACTTCTGTCTGCATACCTGTGCCAATTACTATTCCTTCCCCATTTCCTCTTGTAATTACCGTGTTCATATAACCTAAGTTAGTTCTATCCGCTAGAATAAGTTTTTCATCGACAACATCTAATTGTTTTTTAACTGGTTGTGATTCTCCTGTAAGAATTGCCTCATCCACATGAAGGGAAAATTCTTTGTATAATCTTACATCCGCAGGAAATTTATCTCCTTCTTCGAACAGAATAATATCCCCAGGAACAAGATCTTCAACATCAATCTCTCTTACAATTCCATCTCTTCTTACACGAGCAAAATGCGGTGCTAATTTCTTCAAACTCTCTAAGGATCTCTCGGCTTGGTATTCTTGATAAAAACCCAAGAGTGCGTTGATGATTAGTATTGAACCAATCACTATGGCATCTGTATACTCCGTAGACCATAGTTCTGCTCCTGGCTTAGAGGCTTCCCAAACTCCTATTATAATCGATATTACAATAGCAAAGAATAATAAGTAGACCAGAAAATCCTTGAATTGACCAATGAAAATCTCTAGGGCAGTTTTCCCTTTTTCTTTAATTAATTCGTTTCTTCCGTATTTTTCAAGTCTAATTCCCGCTTCTTTCTCTGATAAACCTTTTTTCATTGAAGTGTTCAACGTTTTAATTACGCCATCTACGCTTGTTGAGTGAGCTTTTAATTTTTCCATATGTATCAAACTATTTTATTGTTAAATTCTAAATTTTAAAAATATAAATTCAATAAATATTTATTTTATAAATAGTTTAAGGTGTTCTACTATTGACTGAATATATAGAGACGGTTAACTAAGTTTTAATATGTGAAATGCGTATAAACTAGCTGTTTATTCGTGAGCTCTTCTCCTATTTATACTTTATAGAAATATATGATAGAATTCCTACAATGATTTAATTACTATTAATTAATTTTATGATAATGTTTTTTTAAATTCAAGATTAAATATCTTTATGGTTGACAAAACTAAAGTCTCTATTCAAAAAATTTCAAATAATGACATCAACGGTGCGGTATTTAACTCTTTAGAACTAATAAATGCCGATAACCTAATAACAAAGAAAGAAATGAAATTCCTTATAAAACCCAACATATTAATGCCAAAGACTCCTGAGCATGCTACCACTACGCATCCCGAAGTACTAAGAGCAGTCATTCAATGGATTAAACAATTCGCTCCCTCTAAAATTTATGTATGTGATTCGTCGGGAGGTCAAAGTCTTGGTTTGACAGAAAAGGCAATGAAAGTGAGCGGAATTTTAAAGGTATGCGAAGAAGAAGGCGCTACTTGTGTACCTTTTGAGAAGACAGAAAGGTATTCATACCAAGTAAAAAATCCTTTAGAACTCAATGAGATTATAAGCTCTAATCTATTTAATGAAGTAGACTTTATCGTGAATATTCCTAAAATCAAGACGCATTGGCAATGTACTCTAACCTGTTGTATCAAAAATATGTTTGGCACTTTAATTCTAGGGAATAAGGCAAGAACACACGCCCAAGCGGCTTTATTAGATAGGTTTTCTGCTGCTTTATCTGATATATATTCTACATTCACACCTAATCTCACAATTGTGGACGGTTATCTGTGTCAAGAGGGAAAAGGGCCTTCAAACGGAGAAGTAGTAAAAATGGACCTGATTTTAGCGGGGATTGACGGAGTAGCTTTAGACACGGTTGTTTGCAAAATCATTGATATTAATCCTAATCAAGTCAAATATCTCGAGAAAGCAGTGCAAAAAGACTTGGGTACAAATAATTTAAACGAAATAGAAATTCTGGGAGAATCTATAGAAAATGTTTATAGAAAATTTAAATTACCCAGAATGCGCCCCATATCTGTACCTCTACCTAAGTTTATCTCCAAGTATGCTGGCAGAGCATTATTTAGAGCTATGGTCAAATTTGATTCAAAAAAGTGTAGACTGTGTGGAACTTGTTGGAACAACTGTCCTGTTAACGCAATTAATCCTCCAGATGTAAAAAAGAAGCAACATACACCTCAATGGAACAGAAATCGTTGTATTACCTGCTATTGTTGTGCTGAATTATGTCCCTACGATGCCGTCGACTTTAAAATAAATCTCTTTAAAAATATATTATTTTCTTATTTTGGATTAGGATTAATTATAGTTTTGCTCTCGCTTAGTATTATTATTTTTGTAATATTAAATCTGTAATAGTCTAAAACATAAGGAGCCATAATTTTATGAATTCAAATTTGCCTATTATCCCCAAACCGGTTAAAATCAACATATTTGATGGTTACTATGAGCTTAATTTTGCTACTAAAATTAGATATGGTTCTAAGAGCGGAAGTCTAGCTAATGTCTTAAAACATAACATTTCCTATCTTACAAGATATGAGCTAAAACTTATTGAAAACCATACTACATCAAACAATATATCTAAAGATATAACACTGAATATAGTCGACAATGTACAAAATAAACATCCAGAATACTATAATCTCCAAATAAATCCTACTCAAATTAAGTTATCTGCATTCACTTCCAAAGGATTATTTCACGGAATCCAAACTTTTAAACAGATTTTAATTTCTTGTCGTAGTGGAATAAAAGATGTCTTAAAACTTCCATGTTTAGAAATAGAAGATTTTCCGAGATTTGAATGGAGAGGTTTTATGCTTGATGAAGCACGACATTTCTTTGGTAAGGATATAGTTAAAAGGTTATTGGATAAGTTAGCTATTTTAAAATTTAATAAATTTCACTGGCATTTAACTGATGACCAAGGCTGGAGAATAGAAATTAAAAAGTATCCTAAACTTACCGAAATTGGCTCCAAACGTCGTGGAACCTACATTTCTAGAAGAAATTTCGATCAACCTCCAGTTAATGGTTATTATACTCAAGAAGATATTAAAGAAATCGTTAATTATGCACTCGAACGCTATATAGATATTATTCCAGAATTTGACGTGCCTGGCCACACCTCAGCTGCAATAGCTGCGTATCCTGAGTTAAGTTGTTTAGGGCAAAAAATAGAAGTCTGTACTAAATTCGGTATAATTGAAGATGTGTTTTGTATAGGAAATAGTAAAGTATTCGAATTTACAAAGGATGTCCTCACGGAATTTATAGAGCTCTTTCCATCTAAATTTCTACACATTGGAGGAGACGAAGTACCGAGAAAGCGTTGGAAAGCGTGCGATAAATGTCAATCCTTTCTAAAATCGACCGGGTTGAAGAGTGAGGATGATCTTCAACATTTCTTTACAAATGAGATTTCTAATTTTTTATCCGAAGACAATGTTGTACCGATTGGTTGGAACGAAGTAGTCAATGAAAATTTAGTTAAAAATACTTTAATTCAATATTGGACCCATAACTTCGATTTAGTATTAGAAGAGATTAAAAGGAATCGCAAGGTTATAATGTCCGAAATGTCTGCGTTATATTTGAACTTTCCAGAGACAAAAATTCCCTTGGAAAAAACCTATACCTACGACCCAATTCCCGATAACTTGGACTCTGAGTATCATGCGAACATTGTGGGATTGGAGGCATGCCTATGGACGGAATATGTGAAGAAAGAGTCGGATATTTGGGAAAAGATAATTCCGCGCATCTATGCCGTATCAGAAATAGGATGGTCTCCCAAGGAAAAAAAAGATTTTACAGACTTTAAGTTTAGAATATCTAAACTTACTGAATAATACATGATTAATTTACCTAATTAGTTAATGTTTGAAGTTTTATTCCCTCTTATAAGGAAAAAAATATATGGTTGATGATTTCATTAATGGAACTACTAGATTGGATGAAAATTTTTAACTATAATCCTATTGTTCCGTTATTGGAATCAAAAAATCGAGCAATAAAGTATTTTACATTACGGGATTTGTTACATCATGATGTTGAACCTATATCTATAATATGGGAACTTCCAATTGTTCAGAAACTTATCAAGAATCAGCATTCTAAGGGTTATTGGTTATCAACATCACCTAATAAGTCAAAACATCCTGCACAAAACTATGAACTATTGGAGACATTTCGCCACACTAATATTCTAGTTAATAAATATGAACTCACAATAGAGCATAAATGTATGGAAAAAGCTGCAGAATACTTTTTTTCCTGCCAAACCGAGGAGGGGGACATACGGGGCATAATTGGTGAGCAGTACGCTCCATATTATAATGGCATTATTACATCTAATCTTATTTTAGCAGGTTATGGTGATGATCCAAGAGTTGAAGAAATAATTCAATGGCTCCTTACAATGCGTCAGGACGATGGGGGTTGGATCATAGGAAGTCCAGGATGCATGGGAAGCTATTCTAAAGAAGAAAGAATAGCATTAACAACTCAACATGTAGGCACACGCCAAGATTTTAATCGAGCATTGCCTTTTGGGCATGCAGGAACGGGAATGGTCATCCGAGCGCTTGCTACACATCCATATTATCGATCCTCATCAGAAGCTAAAAAAGCGGGCTTATTACTCGCTAAATCTCTTTTTAAAAGAAATAATTATTCTTCCTACAAACATCCCGATAACTGGGTGAGATTTAAGTACCCTTTTTGGTGGACAGATCTAATATCTGTGCTAGATTCGCTATCCCTTATTAATATTCCTCGGAATCATGAAAATGTGACCAAGGCACTGGAATGGTTTATCGAAAAACAACAGCATTCAGGCTTATGGAAACATTCTTACTCAAAAATTCATAAGTATAGTGAAAATTCCAAAACTAAAGAACTACAGTTATGGATAAGTCTTGCAATTTTACGTATTTTTAAAAGATATTACGAAAAATAAAGGTTTTCAGATTTTATTTTTAGTATGAATAATATTACAAAATAGCTTCTCTTTTGCTATATGCATTTACCTGTCACATTTTTGGCTTATTTTGTACCTTAATTTATTCATTGTACACAGCGAAAATCTGAAGGATTGTTCCTTGTTTTGGAAACTACCAAAAAATTGCTGAAATTGCGTAATGGGAAAGTTATGGGCGAGAGATATAAGAATATTTTTCAGTATGATAAGCTTTTGTTAAATTAGTAAAGATTTTTAAACATTATAATAAGATGTGAAATTACATGAATGGACCAGTAGAACCATTTAAAATTAAAGTCATAGAACCAGTTAAATTACCTGATGAAAAAAGAAGAAAGGAAGCTATTCGAGAGGCAGGGTTTAACACTTTCCTTTTAGATTCTGAAGATGTATTTATCGATCTATTAACTGATTCAGGCACTTCAGCAATGTCCGACAATCAATGGGCAGGAATGATGTTAGGTGACGAAGCTTACGCTGGAAGCAAGAATTTTTACGCACTAGAAAATGCGGTTAGGGAAGTCTTGGGTTTTAAATACACTGTTCCTACTCATCAAGGGAGGGGAGCAGAAAATTTAATGAGTCAGGCACTTGTAAGTGACGGACAACTCGTTCCAAGAAATATGTACTTTACAACCTCCAAAGTACATGTTGAATTAGCGGGTGGACATATGCCAGACATAATTATCGACGAGGCTCATGATCCTGAGAACGAATTCCAATTTAAAGGAAATGTAGACCTTAATAAGCTTCAAAAGTTAATCGACGATCATGGTCCTGAAAAGATCGCTTATGTTAATGTTGAAATGGATGTGAATATGGCAGGTGGACAACCTGTCTCTATGGAAAACTTAAGAAAAGTTAGAGAATTGTGTCGCGATTATAAAATTAAAGTTATATACGATGCAACACGTTCAAGTGAAAACGCCTACTTTATAAGAGAGCGCGAGAAAGAATATGCTAATACTCCAATAATAGATATACTCAACGAAATGATGAGCTATGCTGATGGTTGTATTTACAGCTCAAAAAAGGATTGTCTAGTGAATATTGGAGGTTTCCTTGCTACACACGATAAAGACATTTTTCAAAAAACTAGAGGAATGGTCGTTGTATATGAAGGACTGCATACTTACGGAGGAATGGCAGGTAGAGACATGGAGGCTCTAGCAAGAGGGCTAAAAGAAGGTGCCCAGTACGAGTACTTAAAATACCGAATTCACCAAGTTAGATACTTAGGTGATATGTTAAGAAATTACAACATCCCAATAGTAAAACCAATCGGAGGTCATGCAGTGTTTATTAATGTACTGAAATTTCTTCCGCATATACCAAGAGAACAATGGCCTGCTCAGACATTATCGGCTGTTATCTACGAAGAATCTGCAGTTCGGACCATGGAACGAGGTGCTGTTTCCAAAGGAAGAGACAAAGAAACCGGAGAGAACATTTTTCCAAAGCTAGAATTGGTTCGATTAACAATTCCCCGAAGAGTCTACACTAACACACATATGGAATTTACCGCAGAAGCGATTAACAATATATATCAAAAGAGAGATTCCATTCCTGGATTAAAAATGGTATTCGAACCCGAATACCTTAGATTCTTTCAAGCAAGATTTGAACAAGTATAAAAATTATATATAACTCTCTCTTTAAGTCAATTAAATAAATTAAGCAAACTTTCCAACTTTAATGGCTTGGGGCGGATCTCTAAACCGAGAAGGTTCAGAATACTTAAAAGAAGTCGTTAAAGCAGAAAGTGCTATTGAATTTTTAGATAGGTTTAAGTCTAAACTCGATTCGAAAGGGAAAGAGATTGTTAATAAAACTATCAATTTAATTAGCAATTATTATAGCAAATAGAATCTAGGAAAATCTCTTTGCAATTTCCTTTATTAATTCAATAAGACGATCTGCGGCATACATAATAGTTTCAGTTAAATTAAAGTCGAAAAATGGTAAATCCTCGTTTTCACTTCGCTCGGTTAGTGAATACTCCTTTTCTTTATACAATTTTAAGGTCTTAAAACCATCTAAACTCTCTGGAACTATTCCAATCATAAAAGACTTCAAATCTGGTAATTTTTCGATGATAAGGTCCACAACGATGTGAATTGGAATCGTATGTGTGGATATGGGTAAATACTCCTGCATACTTGATCGATTCAGTATTGCAACTGTACCAGGTTCCTTATTTAAGGTACAAGTGTCTATAAGGACAAGGTGAGTAGGGTGAAATTCGATAATATCGTCTATTCTATTCATTGGATCAATGTGTGCATTGATGAATTTTACATATGAGTTTGAATAATTAAGAAGTTCGCTAATAATATACGGTCCGACTCCATCATCGCTTAACTTCTCTTCCCCAATACCCATAAATACAATTTTTTTGGCGCTTTCCAGTCCTGATTCTAATTTTAACTTGAACTCTTCCATATTTAATTTAAAAATATTTAGAAAACAAAAAATTTTCCACTTTCGTTTTATATAGATAAGTTGATTAATTATAGAGGATTAAGATTATTAAGAGATGACGGAAAAAGCCGTAGATAAAGCTGAAAAGACGCAAATAGAAGGACTGATCAAGGAAGATAAGGTTATAATAACTAATCAAGAGGGAATCGAAGAATTTCACAATACATCCTTTATTGGTACTATTGATACTCAGGAAGACGGGAAAAATGTCTTAACTCTTTCAGCTGTGGAAATTTTACTTTTATTAGAGAGAAAACGTATACTTTTGTGGGAAGAAAACGATAAATCTAAGAAACTGCTGGATCAAAATTTTTTATTCTATTGATTTCCATGCAAAAAGGTCTAATCGCCTTTCGTTGATGGATAAAATTTTATTACTTTTAAATTACGTAGTTCTTCAAAAAAGTGTAATAATAAAAGCCCTTATATAATTTGAATAGTAGAATATATTTTAGGATCTCTTGTTGATATTTCCATAAAAAAATAACGTATTTTTTTGATTCACTATTAGTAAAAAAGATATTATCTTGTTGTATCTACAATAAAGAAGACAAGAATTATTTTTAGAAATTAGTAATTAGAGTAAAATAAATGAGAGTAAAGCTATAGATTATTTGAAGAAAATTGAAATCAATTTTTCTATATATTAATTTAGATTAAAAACAGTGACTAAAACAAATATTTGGTATAAATTAAATGAAGTTTGGAGTTGTTAAATTCCAAGAATTAGGAGAATCAGGCTTTAAATTTGAATGTATTGGAGGGTGGCGTTGATTTTGAAATTCTTGCTGATATAATTGAAAATAAAATTGGAACGCCTCGAATCAAGAAGATTGATGGTGTATGGAATAGAATTAGCTGGTATAAAATGGGGAATTTGATATTTGAACTCAATCATAACGATGATATAGGTAATTATATTAAAATGTCAAATGTTGAATCGCTAAAAACTCTAGAGATTTTTAAGGATAATGAAAAAGCGTTAGAAATATTTAGGGAATATAATAATTCAGACAATATCAATCAAAAATTATATGATTTAGCATTAGAAATTACCAATTATTTGAATAAAAGAATTAAATTTCCCTCTGATTCATACAAAATTGACAATTATATATCACTTGAATTATGGTGTAAAGAAGCTATTATTTTAATTGATGGAAAATGCACTGAATTATATTTACTTGAAATTGATTAACGAGATTTTGAAACTCTCTGTTCTGATATTGAAAAGTGGGTGAAAAGTGACTATACCTTATCCATCCTACCTGATTATCTTGAATGGCAAATACTTGGAAAATTGATGGATATTGAGGCTCCAAAATCTGGGGATGCATTTAAATAACACATTGCAAAGAGATATAAAACTACTGATTCTTCTTATTTAAAGTTTCTAAAAGAGCAAGAGTATTTGGATAATTTCACTAAGTAAGAAATTTACGAATTGAATAAGTATAGAAAAATTAAGGGTAAACTTGAAAAAAGCAAAAAATACCAATAAGTCTACGAATTTACTATATCAATTTTTATAATAATTCTTCAAAATTTCAATATACTCCATGTTATTAAAACAAGCTTTCAAATTCCTTGTAGTACTTCTTCCATCCATTTTAAATGCTTCTTCTACTATTTGTTTCGGCTCAACGCCGAGTTTTAAAAGCCTTATAGCTATTTTTCTCCTTATGATCTTTTTAAATTGTTCATAGGAACAATTTTTACTTCCAAATAAAATAAACGAAATCTTTTGATAAAGTTCATAAATGGTCTTAATACTCACTCCAATTTTCTTACTAATAATCTCCTGATTAGTTCCAAATAACGCCCATGTAACCCATTGAACTATAGATATTTTATACTTCATTTCTAATTCTTGAAGAGTAAATAAACTTCGGCGATTACGATCTCGAATTTGGCTAAATGTTTCTCCATTAAACCATCTTTTTAAATATAGAGTCATACCTAAGCGACTAAAACCTAAAATATTGGTGATATCTTGTAATTCAAAATTACACTCGTCTAATATAAAGTTCAAGACTATAGGTTTCAAAAACAAATCTAATGCATGTTCTCTGCTACCGAAAACTTCGATTATACGCCGTCCAATAGTGGTAGAGCTAACATTTTTAAGATTTTTATACTCTTGTCTCAAAATATCAGTAATTTTTTCAATTTCTGTAAATCCAAGAGTAAACATAGCAACTATGTCAAAAATTGGTATATCTGTATATGATTCTCCTCCACGACCCCCAACAACAGAATTAAGACCATTTGGCCAAATTGTACCCTTGACTTGCTTTTGTGTTTTTCTGTATCCGATTCTATGTTTATAATTTAAGGTGTAATGTTTTTCCCTATTCCTAACGGTGTGTTTACTTTTATGCAATTCAAGTATGTCTAATGAAAAATAATATGCAATTACCCTATTAATTATATGATTGATTAAAATATAATACTCCCAATTAGACTTTTTGCAATCTAGCCAAAAATATAACTCATCTAAGGTTTGGATTGGACTATCAGTAGTCGTCCTTGAATTAATCAATTCGATTTCATGAATTTTATTACTAATGGTTCTAAGATCCATTTCGATAGCTTTTCTAATTGCTTTTTGAAATGGGACAATATTCTTGTAAGTTCGATCTATTAGATTTAACGGTTCAAGAGAATGGAAAATATGAGTCGCTAACCGCTCATTTATGTCTGAAGTAAAACCGATATAAGGCAAATTATAATATTCTAATATCTTGCATTTTAACTCATATATAATAAATTGATAAAGAAATTTCTCTCTATTTGCTTTAGCTATTTCAAAACCCAAATCCCCCTTAATTAAATATCCGTTTCTAATATCAATGTAGTTATTAATCTCTTTTTGAAGAGTTCCTTTATAATTGGTCGAGCACTTATGTTGTTTCTCGGCTTTTGTTATCATATTTTTTACTGAACAATAAAAAGATTCTAACAAGCCTTGAGAATGCATTAATAATCGATCGTATATTATATCATTAGAATACTTGTTAAATAATGCTTTACATAAATAATTGTATCCATTTATTCTTTCATTATCGATATTCAGGAATACAGAATCTGGTTTAATATCCCTTGCTTCTGTTAAACTTATCTTGGCAGAAGATAAGAGGTCTTCAACTTCAGCTTGGATTACATTCTTCATATCAATATTCACATTTCCTTTAAGTCTATTTAATTCGGTATTATAATAATTTTTAAACTGTTCAACAATTTTAAATCCAAATAACTTCTTTATTTTAGCTATTATTTAGTTGTATGTTTCAGCTGAAAAAATCGTTCGTTTACCTGTTAAATGATATCCTATAGTACTTCTGGGAATCTCAAATAGATCTGCCCAGTCTTGTTGTGTGTTAAGATAGTTAAAGTTTGGAGCTAATTTATGATTCTTGAAATAAGCTTTAAATTTTTCAAGAAATTTTAGAGAAACATTATTATTTATGATTTCTTGATTATCACCACGTAAATTCGCCATATTAAACCACCCTGTTATTAAAACGATTCTCCTTGTATATTTATTAGATAAATAAGTAATTTAATTTTAAAACCAATGATGACTCTCATAAATTTATAAAATAGTATTAGAACTAGAGAGGGGATGTATAAAATCAAAAGAAATAATTCTAATGCGTTTATTCAAGATAAGTTAATAATTTAAAGAACATTGGAGAATAAGATAAAATTAGAGTTATTAAATTAAAGCCTAAGTTATTTAATACGTACTAAGATATCCTTGTCAGAGATCATTAGTTTTTCCAACCAGAATTTTGATTGTTTTAAGGTGAAATCTCTAACAGTCAAATTCTTTAAAAATAGAAATCTTAATATTATATAGAATGGATGAAAAAAAGCCCGACGATACAGAAAAGATACAAATAAAAGGTTTTTTAAAGGCTGATAAAGTCATTGTTTCAGATCCTAGTGGAATTCAGGAATTCTATAATAATTCCTATATCGGATCTATTGAGCAAAAGGAGGGTAACGATAAGATTTTGGTATTAGATTCTGTGGAAGTTCTACTATTAATTGAACGACGTCGAATCATATTGTGGGAAGATAATAACCAAGAAAAATCTCAACTTGATTTTGAAATGGCTCTCGAGTATTTTACAAAATTCGATTCGAGATTGTGGCATCGATACATTATCTATATGGATTTGCGAAAAAGAGGCTACATTGTCAGAGAGGGGTATGGAGATGGAATTGAATTTCGAGTTTACAAAAGAGGGGCGGATTTCGAAACAGATTCTGCTAAATTCTTAATTTATCCAGTATTTGAAGGGAGCCCTATCGAATTGCGAGATTTAGATAAAATTTCTAGAGTAGCCATGAGTTCGAGGAAAGATTTAATAGTAGCCACGGTAGATAGGTTAAGTAAACCTATTTATTACAGCGTTAAGAAGTTCCAGATTTTAAATATAGAAGAAGTAGTGATCGAGGGAAATGAACGATAAATTTTTGTGCGACACCTCCGTGATTTTTAATGGACGAATTTTAACTTTAATTGAAGATGGAGAGTTAGGAGAACACCCAGTCATCTATATCTCTAATGTGGTAATCGCAGAAATCGAATATAGAACCAATGTTCTCAAGGAACTTGGATTTTACGGCTTAAATGTGTTAAAAAACTTGCGAGAATTGAACGATCAAGGTAATATATCGGTTGAAATTGTTGGAAAAAGACCTAGTAGAGAACAAATCAAAATGGCACCTGGAGGCGAACTCGATGCGCTTATTAGAGATGATGCAAAAGTCAATAACGCGGTTTTAATTACATCTGATAGAGTTCAAGGACAAATTGGAGAATTCGAAGGTATAGAAGTAATATTTGTAAAAGAGAAAAAAGAGTTTCAAGAAGAGCAACCCCTTTCACTAAAACTTTTGGATTACTTCGATAAGCACACTATGAGTGTGCATCTAAAACGGAATCAACCTCCATACGCGAAGAAGGGGGCACCAGGAAATTGGAGACTTGAAAAAGTTGATGAAACTCCCATCTCTGTAAAACTCATCGAAGATATTGCGTTTGAAATAATCGAACATGTAAGAGAAGACGAACATTCTTTCATTGAAATTGAAAAGAAAGGTGCAGTAGTGGCTCAATTAAGGGAATTCCGCATCGCAATAACGCGACCTCCCTTCTCAAACTCAGTAGAAATCACCGCTGTTAAGCCTTTAGTAAGTTTAACTCTTGAAGATTATTCTTTGACCAAAAGATTAAAGCTGAGGTTGACTAAAGCTGAAGGCATGTTAGTTTGTGGTCCTCCTGGCGCGGGAAAATCAACCTTTTGTGCTGCGCTAGCTAATTACTATTTAAAAAAGCAAAAGATAGTCAAAACTCTCGAAAGCGTAAGAGATTTACAGGTGGATCCTGCCATCACTCAATATACTAAGTTAGAAGGAAGTCTCGAAAACTCAGCCGATATTCTATTGCTAGTGCGGCCTGATTATACTATTTTTGACGAAGTAAGGGTGTACGAAGATTTCAAGATTTACTCAGATTTTAGATTATCTGGAGTTGGGATGGTTGGAGTCGTTCACAGCTCTTCGGCAATTGACGCCCTTCAACGCTTTATCGGCAGAATAGAACTGGGAATGCTTCCGTCCATATTTGATACGATAATTTTTATAGAAGATGGTGATATTTCTACAGTTTTGACGGTCGTTATGATCGTCAAGGTTCCTTACGGTTTTCGGGATAAAGATTTAGCACGACCAGTGGTAGAGGTACGGGATTATCAAACTGGTCAGCTCGCTTACGAAATATATTCTTTTGGTCAAGACATCGTAGTTAATCCCGTAGAGCCTCCAAAAAGAAAACGATCTCGTAAGAGTTTAGACGATTATGGAACTTCTCCCGAAATTTCCTCAAGATATAAAAGCGAGAGAATCGACATCGATGTACAGGTAAGGAAAGGAAAGGTCAAAATAATCGCACCACCTAACTTTGCAAGTCAAAACATCTCGATTTACGCTGACGAGCAACTAATTTTTACAGGTTCTCTTAGTAGAACAGCTGAAATAAATTTGTCTCTTTCGAACAAAGAGGGAAAACAAGTGGTAAAGCAACTTGATCGGGGGAAAGACATATATGCAATGGTTCAATAAAACTGGATTCTCAAAATATGTTTTCCAGATTATTACGAAAGCGAACTCTTAACGATCTCTACGATATTAGGCAAAACCTCACCTACTGCTTCGAAAAAGCGTAAATCTGCCACATCATCGTAGGGTGTTTCGCCTTGATTAAGGATGATCAATTTTGCTCCGCGGCTTTTTGCCATTCCTGGCAAACTAGCTGCGGGGACTACCACTAAAGAGGAACCAACCACAAAAAAAATGTCAGATTCTTGAGATCTGATGATAGCTTCATTTAACTCGTCTTCGGGTAAGGGGTCTCCAAAGTTTACTATGCTAGAAATTAGCCTACCGGCGCATTTTGGGCAATTAGGCTGATCTTTTCTTACTGGATCAGTTCTATATCCTTTACCATATCTTATTTTATCCCATTCAACTTCTTCGAAGGTGTATTTGGTAAGACAATTTAAACACTTCATGTAATACATGTTTCCATGCAGTTCTGCCATCATTTCGAAAGGAATTCCTGATTTTGCGTGAAGACCATCGACATTTTGGGAAATAAGATAATCCAGTTTATTTATATTGTATAAATCTACAATAGCCATATGTCCTAAATTTGGTTTTACTTGGTCCCAAGGAGGTGATTTTGGTGGGGGTAATCCCTTATCTCTCCTCGTCCAAACTCCATCTGGCCCTCTATAGTCTGGTAGACCACTCTCGGTCGAAATTCCCGCTCCCGTAAAAACTACCAATTTCTCGGAATCTATAATCCATTTTGCTGCGAGTGCAATTCTTTCATCCAACTGCATAATGAGATTAAGAAGATTTTCCTATAAAAATATAATTTCTAGACGGAAAAAAAATTGATTATTGTAAAAAATTAAAATTTCCTCCTTATGAACTCTCCAATTTTATCGATTCCTTGTTGTCCTTCTGGAGCAAAAAGGGCGAATGCTTGGAACACATGTATCATATCCTGCCAAATATCAAACACGACATCAACTCCTGCCTTTTTAGCTTTTTCTGCAAATCGAATTGAGTCATCTTGCAAAATTTCGGCACTTCCTACTTGAATGAGGAGGGGAGGCAATCCCTTGAGATCTGCGTAAAGTGGAGAGATGTACGGATTCCTTGGGTCTTCCTCTCCACAATATAACCCAGACATCCAAAATAATTCATCAATCGAAACAAAGGGATCCACTTTTCTTTTAGCTCGAAGAGAATTCCCTGTCATGTCTAAATCGATCCATGGTGATAATAATACTGCTGCTGCTGGTAAGGATGTTCCTAAATCTCTTAATTTAACCAAAGTCGCAGCAGTCAAACCTCCTCCTGCTGAATCTCCTCCGATAATAACACTTTCAGGTTTAAGACCTTCTACATCTAATAACCACTTATATGCTTTCACTGCGTCGTCCAAAGCTGCAGGATACGGATTTTCAGGAGCTAAGCGATAGTCTGGCAATAAAACTCTACATTTAGCAGCTTGCGAAATCCTAAATCCTAACCCTTTATGCGAATTAATCGAACCCTCGACATACCCCCCGCCGTGAAAGTATAAGACCACATTATCATCCTCAACATTAGGTGCTTTAATCCAAATAGCGGGAATTCCATTTACATCTACATCTACAATACTAACATTCTTTGGGATTTTTTCTAATTTTCCCAAAGCCTCTAATCCTTCTCGAGAATCTTGCACTCTTTTCTTTAAAGCTTCTTTTTCCTGTGTCTTAAGAAGATCGATAACTCTCTGCATTCCTTCACTAACCATTTGTTTTCACACTCAAAAAATAATAAGACATTGAATAACAAAGGTATGAAAATTTTTAAAATTATTCGAGATAAAATTAATATCGGAAGGAGATTATAGAAGAAAAAAATTCGTGAAACACCAATTTCACGCTTAAATACCTATACATAGATCATATAAAACTTTATATTAAGGTATAAATTCGGTTCTTATTTTTTTATCAGAATTAGATCCTAAGAGTAAATAACTCATTATAAAAGAAAATAAACCGAAGACAATCAGAAACATCCAGAAATACCATATCCCCTCTAATAGAACATTAATAAATAAATATAAGAAAATTAAGAATTGAGCAATAAGAAATAAATAAAATACAATAAACAAATAAAATGGAAAATGCTGTTTTTTAACTATTTTTTTTAAATAAAATTCACTAAAGAAATTTTTTCTTTTTTCTCGTACAAACAACTTAAGTTTCAGAAAATCTCCAGAAAGGATAAAGACTATAATAAAAAGAATCACTATAAATGATCCAACGATCAAATGCTCAGGCGAATTCCATCCAAAAATACTATATGATGTGGATTTAAATGGAAAAAATAAGTAATAACTAGAAAAGAGAATATCTGTGATAATATGAGTTGATACAGCAATGAGAAGAGCGGGATAATCGTTTTTTATAATTAATTTTAATTTTTTAAAGATAAATAACCATAGAATTGAGTATAATAATGTACCAATTAGATTATGAGTCATAATCCTCAATATTCCAAAATGTAATGAATCGATTAGATTTGCAAAAATAAATATAAAAATAACTGAATTTGGTCCTATCTTCTGTTTTTTAAGATTATAGACTAATTTAATTAATAAATACGCACAAGCTGTATGACCTATTATCCACATTTTTTCCTTACCCAAAAAGCCGTTGGACGAGAACATCGTAATTGTTCTGTAATCCGTAATTTTCAATCACCTCTAACGACGGCCATAAATCATCTAATCGGCTAACCATATGAGCATCGCTTCCAATACTAACTGGAACGTTAAATTCTTTTATCTTCTTGTAAAACCGTGAATATTTGGAAGAATAATACTGGATATAGCTGGAATTTATTTCTAGAAATAAATTGTGTTCTTTGAGAAGTGATAGAATTACGCTATAATCTGTGTGGATGAAGTGTCGTGGATTAAAGTGCGCAAGACCAAAAAGAGGAAACAAGAAATTGCTATTATTAAATTTAAAGTTTTTAATCAGATTCTTTGCAAAATTTACTCCTTCTTCGCTCTCTAAACCTTCAAGAAGAATAACTTTGAAGTTATTTGGATTAACTAACTTAGTGATAAATCTTAAATCGCTGTCTAAATCAATTTCAATCCCCTCAAAGACTAACAAATCCTCTCCTATATCCTTTAAATATTGTTTTACATTACTTATCTCTTCAAGATAATTGGAAAGTTTAGTCTGACTATTTAAAGTGGGTATAATTCTCGCTTTCCAAGAATTACTGAGATGGTCGGTAATAGCAATAGCCCTCAAATTTTTTTCTACAGCTCGCTTTACCAAAGAATCGATTGAATTTTTGCCATCAGAGTAATTCGAATGAAGGTGCAGGTTGATCTTTATACTTTCCAAATTACTTCCTCATTAAGAGGTGATTAATTTACATTAAATATAGAAAGTATTAGATGCCTAAAGATTTAACCTCTCTATACAGGGTTATATAGATGAAACTGCTAAGTAGTAAACTGGTTCCCAAGAAAAACAAAACACCCACGAATACAAATTCATTAGAAATTTCAGGTATAACTGTAGTACCAATACTTATCTGACTAATCGATACGATATCAAAAAGTACTAAACTTGCTAATATAAATATGAATGCAGTAAATACTATTTGGATTATCCCAATGACCATATCAAACCCATATATAATTTTTAACCTAGATTTTTTTAGTTCGATAATTTTTGCGTTTCCCATAGATATCGCTACTTTCTCTTTATCGAGTTTTTTAGTGAAAAAAATAACTATCTCTCGTAATGGAACGACATCCAAAAATACAATCCCTATAGATACAACGCAGATTACTATTAGAACCCTCATCAAAAGTTGGTCGAAAACGAGTTCAAAATCAACTATTGGAGATGCTAAGATCCCAAAGTTTTTGATAATCCATATTAGTAAACCAATAATTAATACCGCTAAAAACTTCATTCCTGCTAATGTGATTATTATTGAATGTCTATCTGCTAGCTTTAATAAATAATAAACTAACCCAATTGTTAAAAACACCGAACCAATAATGATAGCGCGCGGCTCAAGTACAAACGCTAACATCAAACATGCGGACCCTGCAATAATGGGTAAGTAAGGGAAAAAAGGAGCTTTGAAAGGTCTTGCTAGTTCTTTCCTACGATACCTCAGAGCAACTGCCGCAAAGTTAACAAACGCTAATGCAAAGAAATATATAAATGTAGTAATTTCACCAGTAAATCCAATATTGCCATAAACTATGGCTAAAAACGACATTACTATGGCAATTACAGTGGTTGTAATTAAAACAAGAGTAGGAACATTGTTCTTGTTTATCTCTTTAAACTTTTCAGGAATGTAATTATCTCTTGCAAGGGCGTGCAGAACGCTAACGGCTGAGCCTATAGCAGCATTCATTGATATTATTGTTGAAATAAGCGATGCAATACCCATTATAAAATAACCCACAGGTCCTAATATGTTATTCATAATAAGAGCTAAAACCACTGGGGAATCCGCTTCATTCCCGGATATATTTTGAAAATTAACCAAAGTTGCGATGGTTATCATTATATAAATAACAGAAGTTAAGCAAATGGCTATGATGTTTACCTTAGGGATATTTTTTGAAGGATTTTTCAGACTAGCGTTAAAGTACGCTAAGTTGGAAGTAATTGAATTGAAAAATATGAAAAGTATTGAGAACATCTGTATAACGCTAAAAGCTTCAAAAGAAAAGATAGAAACCGAGGGATTATAACCAGATATATTTGAGTACGGAGCAATAAATAACCCCGAAACAATGTAAAATATTATAATGCTTATTAACACTGATGTAAAAATTAAATGTGTCTTAGTTGCTCGCTTTTGAGTATGAAACACCACAAACGACATGAAAAGTACGGATATTATAACAATAAGAGGTTCTAAAGGAGTAATAGCGGGAAATAAGATCGTCAATATCAATCCAAAAGCTTGTGCCGAAAAAGAACAAGTAGCTATGTTAGCAATCCACAAAAAAAAACCTATTATAAAAGCTAAAAAACCTCCTAATCCTTCTTTACTAAAATTATACGCTCCTCCAGAATAGGGTAGACTCGCACTAAGTTCAGAGTAATTCAATCCCGTAAGGAGGATTAATATAGCACCCATTATTAGACTTATAATAACTCCTGGTCCAGCTCGGTTAATGCCTGTCCCTAATAATACGAATACAGATCCTCCAATTCCACATCCAATCCCATATAATATACCGTCTCTTACACCAAAGAGTTCTTCTTTCTCTTGTTCTTTCTCACTCAATGCAAATCGTGTTAAATGTTTCTAAAAAATTGAAATAAAAATCAATCACTAGGATTTTTCTAAGTGGAAAAATCCAGAGATTATGGTAAAAACCGCTGAAAGAAAACAGATGATTGAAATGATGTAATTGTTCAGTTCTCCAAAATTTAATAATCCAAATAAGAATCCAAATCCTCCTATTAATAGTAAGACGCCTATACTTATCAAAATTCCGCCGAAAAATTTTGAAGCCCTATAGATTAAAGAAAGTACTTCTAGTCTGTGAATTCTGCTTTCTTTATCTCGTATTTCTTTTTCTTGACTTTCAAGATCTAATTTCAGTTTCTGAAATATTTTCTTTGAATCACTGATGCTTGTCTCTAACACTTGATTTGATTTCTGTAATTTGTCATTTTCTTTCTGAATGTCTTCTAATTTTTCATTAAGCGCTTCTAATCGGTTTTCGCGTTCTTGATATTCTATTTTTGAGGTTTCGATGTTTTTTTCTAATTCATCGAGAGTTTTTTCGTTTACCTCTAGTAGACTCTCTTTCGTTTTAATATGTTCCTTGAGTGAATCTGAACTTCTCGTTAACTCCTGAAGTCGCGACTCGATTTCAATCATTTCACTTTGTTTTTCCGTCATTTGATACTTATATTTTTCGATGAGTTCTTCGTAAGTTTTTATCTGACTTTCCATTTCAGGAAATCCTTCTTTGTATTCACTTACTTGTTTTTCGATTATTTTAATTCGATTTTCTTTCTTTTCAATCTGTTCGTCTAATAGTTGCTTTTCTTCCTCTTTTGCGGCTATTTCATTGTTAGAATGATCCAATTCTATTTTGCTTTTATCGATAGAAACCTGCAGAGTAGCAATCTCAGCTTTTAAACTTTTGATCTTCTTCTCGTAGGTTTCTACTTCTTCTTTATGCTTATCTAAATAACCGTTATTCTCTTCGATTTTTTCGTTTAATTTTGCTATTTGAGCTCGCAACTCATCTTGTAATGTGACTTTTTCTTTAACGCTATCTGTAAGAACAATAAGATCGACTTGCCGATTTTCGTAGGTTTTAACCAATTGTTCGTTATTTTTTATGAGTTCTTTGTATTCTTCATCCAACTTATCTCTGCTTTCTTCGGTGATTTTTAGACGCTCTTCGACATTCTCAAGTTCTTCATTCTTTCTATTGTATTTTTCTTCTAATTCTGCTATGTTTCCCTTCAATGCTGACAAATAATTTTCTCTTTCGTCGACTCTTTTTGTTAATTCTTCAAGTTTTAATTGTGCTTCTCGGATTTCTTCCTTAAGTTCTTCTTCTTTGACGATTTCTTCTTTCTCTTCCTTTTTCTCTTCGGAGATATCCTCTAAAGTATCTTCGAAAGTTCTCAATTTTTGATCAATAAGATCTCTTGAGTTTTTTGCTTTAGATAAAAACTCTTTGTCGATTTTTTCTACTTCCTTTTCTGCTTTACTATTTTCCTCGCTGATTTCGTCTATATCATTAGTCATTGTATTAATTGAAATCGGTTTTCCTATAATTATACTTAGTTTTACTTAGAATGAAATTTTTATTATTCTTTATTGAGTTTGAAATTTCTTTTGATCAAATGATTCTTGATTTGAATAATTGTTTTTTGAAGAAAATTTCATTTTATTCTCATTAAGAAAAAAATCGTTAAGAATTATATCTGTTTTACTTATTTAAACTTTTGATATTTTCTTGAATTTCTCTATACAAGTTAGAATTTAGAAGAATAAATTTATATATGATTGTATCCTCTATGTTCCCTTATTTTTAGTATTAATGAAAATGTAAGAGAAACAAGGGCTATTATTTACGATTTAATCGAGGATACCCTACACACTCGTGATTAAGCTAATATAATTATTTAACTCTTATTAGATTACCTTGGGAGGGCAGTTTTATTAGGTTTTTCGTTGAAGTAAAGAGAATAATCTTTTCCCAAAATTTGTTCCAATTCTTAATGCAATTCTGGATTCTTTTCTACTACTTATATAAATGAAATCGAAAGAATAATGAAAATGTTCTTGGTCCAAATGTCACTAAGATGTAAAAGTTTTCTATTCCCCCTAATTCAAGTTTAACATCGACAATGGGGATTATTAATTGACGGGTTCCGTATTTGCTTGCTAAATCGTGGTCAAAATGGTTAAAATCAGCCCTATTCTCCAATGCACGCACTGTATGTAAAGTTAGCGAGGTATCTTGGACAGATTCTTTAGCAAATTTATAGTGTAAATCTAAGTAGCTTCCATATTCATGTTCATTGACGATGAATGATGTCGTGGTGTGGTATGTTCTAACCATTAATTCTCCATTAAATTCGGTAGATTTATCTATAGTAATTTTATTGAATAGATCTCTGATAATTTCCGTAATGTGGAGTAATTGAGTTATGCTATAGCTTCTCATCTTAACATTGTACGAAATAATATATTGGTTTTCCATTTCTGCAGAACTTAATTCATCAGCTTCTATAAGCACTTGGCTTAAACTTAAATCAGTTGAATTCTGTAGGAGTTTGCCCTCTAAAATTACGAGGTTCGATCTCAAGCTAAACATTATTATACATTTTTAAGAGAGGGTAATAATTAAGAAAATCTTCGGGATAAATTAACCCAGATAAAATAATCGTAATTCTCTCTTGAAAAGATATAAATGTAGCGATTTTTTCAGGTTTCGAATAGTCTAAATAGTTTTTCGGGTAAAAATGTCTTCCCAATATCAATTTTGACGAATAAGTTTTCCTTTTTACAATATTTTAGTAGTATTTCCAATGTAGGATTATTTAAATCCGCCAGATCTAACCTAGTGAACGATGGATAAAGCACAATCCCAACCACATCAATCTTAGATTTGAATTGTTCAATGTCATTTAGAATTTCATCTGGCTTTTTTGTTTAATTCTCCAATGGGTATGAAAGGATGGCTTTGAAGAAATTCGGTTTCTTTTTAACCGCATTAGCAACAATATAATTAGTTACCCCATAATACCTATTAAGAGCCATACCCCGTACGAGAGCTAACCCTATATCGCTACATTTTAGCTCTACTAATAGATCTCCTAAGGATATTTTCCTTACATAAAACAAATTCCTATTGCAACTATTTTTGAGTTTCAGTAAGTGTTTCAATTCCTGGGACTTTTCGATGTCAATGAAAATCGGCCACACTAGCGAATCGATCTGATTAAAATTGAACGCGTTACCGTACTTTTCTCCAAAAATACAAGTGAAATGTGGTTGGTATAATCTTTCATCCATAGTTTATTATAAACTCAATAATTTTTGAATTTTTTTCAGAGTTTAAATCAGCTAATATATTTATGGATTAATAATCAGATGTAAAACTTGACGCAAGAAATTTATAATAGAAGGATTAATCTAAATTATTAAATCTTAAAGTTGTGAATAACAATGAAGAAAAGAACTCAAATTTTTGTTTTTGGTTCAGTTTTAATGTCATTTCTTATCTTCTGTACAATGAATTTACACAGAAATCAAAATGAAGCTCATTTTCTTATCAATGGCGAAACTCAATCTCTTAAGAATCAAGATGCGGCAGCTCAAGGAATTGTTGATTATTTTCGCGAATTATTTAACAATGACTGGGAATTAGGAACTAATTACGATTTCTCTGAAGATGGTATCGGGGAGCCTCAAAGTAGAGAACTCTACGGCAGTGGTTATGAACCCTTCGATCCTTTAGAAGTAGAAGATGATATGAAGATTACTCCCGTGCTTTCTCCAGACAATTCCGAAGATTTAATTATTGAATTAATAGACAGCGTAAATGAAACTCTTGACATCGAACAAATGTATATATACGCGAATCTTGAGGAAATCATACAAGCCATAGTTAACGCGCAACAAAGGGGTGTTTTAGTTAGAGTTATTATAGCTGACGACGAGGATTCGAAAGGGGCAGTAGATGTTTTCCAATCAAACGGGATATCGGTCAAAATCTGTACTGGAAAAGTCCCTATGTACTTTACTTTACATAATAAGGGCGTGATTGTCGATGGAAAGGTAGTCTTAATATCGTCTATTAATTGGTCACCTACTTCGGTAAGAAATAATCGGGAAGCTGGATTAATTATTGAATCTAACGCCGTCTCAGCTTATTACCAAACCCTATTCGATCACGATTGGAGTGTGTGTGAAGATTACGATGATACTGAACATCTTCAAAGCTCGCTATCTATATGTGTAACGGAAAGAACAGATCCAAAAGGGAGTGTAAAAGTATCAACACTTCAAACGCAAATGTTTGAAGGCAAAATGAACGCAACTCTAATGGCATCACCAGATAATTGTTTTAATACAATTGCGAAATACCTTTCCGTAGCGGAAATTTCAATCGATTTGTCTGTGTATACATTCTCCTCACCATATTTACTTGATATCCTAGCAGAAAGGATTTCTCATGGAGTAAATGTAAGACTATTATTAGAAAAAAATCAAGTAGGATATTTGGAAAGAAAATATAATCGCTGGACAATGTACAACCTTACAACAATGGGAATACCCTCAAATTCAGATCTAACTCAAAACCTAACAGCAGATGGGTTATGGAGTAGCGAAGATTTCACCTATCAACACTGTAAATATTGTATTATTGATAATCAGAGATTAATACTATCAAGTGGAAATTGGGCTCGCTCCAGTTGCCCGAAACCTCAGCCTGATGGTGATGTGGATGGGAATCGCGATTGGTGGATCATCATTCACGGCAGTGGAATTAGCGGTGAGCCTACTGAACCTGAGGAACCTTCTGACGGCAATTTGATTGACGATCTTCTATCAATTCCAGGTTCTAATCCGTTCCTAATTATTGGAATATTTGGTATCACACTTGTAATCCTCTATAGCAAGAAAATGTATTTGATTAATTCCACATCTAAGGGTACTAACGAAAAATCTTGAAGATTCTCGAATTTTTAATAAATAAAAGGTTTTTTTAAAATTCAAAATTTAGAAAATAAAGATCAATAAAATTTTTCTAATAACATTTTTATTGATATGTACGAATTAGTGCTCTAGAGTTCATTTTATAGCTTATGCGATTATTAGATATAAAAAAAGGAGCTTATCCAACGATTATTAAACCTAATCTTGGAAATCCTAGCATAATAAACTTTAAGGATTATAAGGATTCTGGCGATAACTTTGTCCAAAGGGTCACTTTTGATGTTTTCGTCATAGCAGTGCCTTATCAAGATGTAGAAGAAATATTAAATTATTTTCATTTAAACATTTTTATTCAACCTTTACTTAAAGATGAGGGAGATTTTTCCAATCGAAGGGGGGAGTTATTTCCACTTCAAATATTAGAAATAAAAAGAATGGAAAATCGAGATTTCAGGGAATTTAAATTTTTAGATGAGGATAATTGCCTATCATGGGATATACTTAAATCTACAGAGAAAATAGAGGGATTATTCGGTATGCGAACAGCATTATACAAAATAAAGTTTAAGTTAAGAAAATCAAGAACCTTAAATACTTTAATCAAGGAATCAGGTAAATCTTTTCTATTGTTCGATATTGTGCATGTTCTTCCTAATAAAATTGAAAGAAAAGTAAATTACCATAGTCTAGCAATCTTCAATAAGGATTGGGCTAATTTTAAGTTTATTTATGCTTCTGATCTTCACATAGCCAGTAGAAATGATTATATAATTGAATTCTTGGAGGAAAAAGCAAAAAAAAGGCTCCAAAATCCACTCTTGAGACATTCTAGAGACTTATTCATATTAAATAGAAAATTTATCTTCAAAGAGGGGTTTCAAGAAGATAAACTGAACGAACTTAGATACGCTAAGTATAATTTCAATTATAATTTGAGGTTGTTCATTGAATATATCAACGAGGCTGTCAGTGATAACAAGGTAGATTTTGTTATTCTTGGAGGAGATTTAGTAGATTACATCGACATAGCCAAAGGATTAGAAAGTTACCCGAATAATTATTATGTGCTAATCGACATTTTTCTTGGTATTAATCGAGGAAATTTTAAAAGGGAAGAATTAATCAATAAAAAAGAGATAAATGCACCTATATTCACCACTGTTGGAAATCACGATTATAGAAAAGGGCATTATAATATCAGAATTGGAATTATTCGAAAGAAATTCGGATTATCTCAGCAAGATGTAAGAGGATATAAAGATCTTAAAAGTTTTACTTATTATAAAGCTCTATATTCGAAAAAGCGGTTAGTCGAAGATTACCTGAGACTATTCAATCCAAACTTGAATCATCGAGTAAAAATCGGAAACAAATACAGTTTTATATTCTTAGATACGGGCCGAGATTCAGTTGCAGGTCTGCATGATCTTCTAAAAGGAGCACCGAGTACAAAAGGATTAAAAGACGATCAAATTGATCTATTACGTCAATATATTCAACTTTCTGGTAATGATAAAGTCGTAATAGTTATGCACACCCCTCCTTTGTCTCCAAATATAAGCTTTTGGAAGAAACGCACGTTGAAAAAGAAGTTTAGGATTAGACGGAAACTTAGATGGTCAGATTTTTACGAAGATAACCTAAAAAAACACCTGGGTAGCCCTAGACTTGATAAGTTCGTCCTTTTAAAATACGAAACTATTATGTATCATTTTTCTAGGCTTCTAAAAATTCTGACGGGATCAGATAATGTAATTAGGCGGAAAGTTGATTTAATCCTCTGTGGACATACTCACACAAATAAACAATTTCGATTAAAGGAAGCAAAAAAGACAGAGGCAAAGAGTATAACGATGGGCTTTTACTTTACCCCAATATACATAGAATTTCCATGCAAAGTTTATACAGACGATTATCAGTCAATTATAAATAACTTTAATAACGTATTTAACTTACAGTCTTGGTACGATGTGAATAAGCCATTTGTTTTTCAAGTTCAAGCTTTAGGACCCGTTTCAGATAAATTATCTGTGATACCTCCGGGATTTCTACTTAATTCAGTTCAGGAAGACAAATTAGTAAATATTAAAAATTATTCCTTACATCTCATTTCTTAGATTAAGTTATCAATTATTTGAAATAAACTTAATAACTTCTTCGTAAGTCGTGTTCGACATAGGACCAAAATGACTTGCTTTTAAAGCTCCAACTGCATTAGAGAACTTTGCGATTTTTTTTAATTTCCAACCTAATAGAAACCCTACGATAAAAGCTCCCCCAAATGAATCTCCTGCTCCAGTTGGGTCAACTTCTCTTACTTCAAAACTCGGTACGCTAAGTCCGTTCCGATTCTCTTGAGTAAATATTTTGCATCCTAGTTTTCCTTGTTTTAAAAAAATGTATTCTGGACCTTTATCAAGCAGATCTTGACACGCTTCTATAGGATCCTTGGTTCCCGCCAACATTTCAGCTTCCTCACCACTAGGTAGCAAAATTTTAGTTTCCTCAAGGATCGGCTTGGAAATTTGTAGAATTGTATCAATATCTAACATTTCCACTCTCAAATTCGGATCAAAAGAGATACATATATTAGGATTGGCTTGTTTTGCGTACTTAACTGCGGTGTAACACGCTTTTCGGGAATTTTCGCTAATTGCGAGAGCGCTTCCTGTGATATGCAATGCTTTGACATTTTCAAAATAATCTCTATTTACATCCTTAGGAGAAGTCTCTCTAGCTGCTCCAGGAGCGAAAATAAATTTCCTAGAACCGTCTGAATTGTATTGATTAAAAGCTATACCTGTACTAAGATTAGTAAATCGTATTTGTGAAGTGTCTACTCCATCAGTCTTTAGTTTTTCTAATATTGAATTTCCAAAATCATCGTTTCCTATTACACCAATATGTCCTGTGCTTATACCAAAAGGAGCCCCCATTCTCGCAGCCGAATCTATAAAAATAGCAGGTGCACCACTAGGAAACGGTCCAAGGTACCTCTCACCAACCTTACTGTGAGGCAGATCAATTCCCTCCCTCATTATTTCTACTAACAATTCTCCTATACTAATTAACACAGGATTCATATTTTTCAAAATGAATTTAATCTTATAAAGTGTTAAAATACCAATTACATTCTAGGAAAGAGTGAAGATACTGAAAACCTTATAAATTTTTAAAATCTCTCTTGTTATTTTACTCAAGACAATTCTTTATAAATTGAAGGAAAAGAGGATTTTTATAAAATGGTGTTAGAAACAAAAATAACTAAATTGTTGGGGATAGAACACCCTATTATCGCGGCTCCTATGGGCCCTTTTTATACGACTGATTTAACCGTTGCTGTTTCAGAAGCGGGTGGATTGGGTGTATTAAGCCATACGAATCTATTTAATAAAAGTAGTTTGCAAATGTTAAAAGACAACATGGAGTATGTTGTAGAGCACACCGATAAACCTTTCGGATTTAACATTAGAACCTCAAGAGTGCAACCTGACGCTCCTACATTATGTAGACTCATTCCTAAGTTCATTATGAAGAATACGAAGATCAGAGACCAATGTGTTTATGCAATCACAAGTGCTGGTACTCCGAAAATGATTCGAAATAACGCATTTAAAAGACTTAAAGAAAGCGGTTCTCAAATAAAACATTTTCATGTAGCTCCTGCGTTATGGCTTGCGGATAAATGCGTTAGCGCAGGAGTAGACGGAATTGTAGTTACTGGTTGGGAAGGAGGCGGTCACCAATCGTACGAGAAAGTAAGTACTTTAGTTTTGCTTCAACAAGTGGTGAAGAAATATCCTGAGCTTCCAATAGTAGCTTGCGGAGGTTTTGCTTCTGGAGAAGGATTAGCTTCGGCATTAACAATGGGTGCAGGAGCGATAGCAATGGGTTCAAGGTTTATTGCTTCAAAAGAAAGCGAGTTTCACGATAAATACAAGAATATTGTCCCACCCGCTAAATCAGACGATACTATTTGGGTGACTGGAGTATTAGGACCAATCAGATTATGGAAAAACAATTATTCCTTACATCATGGGGTTGTTACATCCAAGGAAGAAAAAATGGCATTAGAAGCCCAGATTACTCCTGAGAAAGCACTTGAGGACCAAAAGCATTACGAGATGACCTACGAGGGAGATATTGAAGATGGAGCTGTATTATTGGGTCAAAGCATAGGAGTAATTGATTCTATTGAATCGGTTTCTTACATAATCGATAACATTGTAAATAACGCAGAAAAATGCCTGATTAACGCAAGACTATTAATAAAGGATTAACTTTTTTCTTCTTTATTTTTAAGATATTTACTAATCCTAATTATTGGAAAATTTTGAGTTGAGTAGAGTAAATGGAAAATAATAGAGTTGAAATAAGACCCTACGAGTACATGGATAAATTCATGTCAAAAGTAGCACTAATGGTTGCTATGGATAAAAAAGGAACTCCGAATGTTATGGCATTACAATGGAAAACGATAGGAGAGTTATGGATGCTTCCAATAATTACTGTAGCGGTTTCTCCATCACGCTATACTTTTGAATTATTAACTCAAGGTGTAAAAGAATTTACTATCAATATTCCTTCCAGTAAGAAAGAACACGCTATAATGACTACAGGCTCAATATCAGGTCGTAATTCTAATAAATTTACAAAGGCTGGACTAGTTATTATTGAAGGAAAAAGAGTTAAAGTTCCTACGATAAGCGATTGTATATTAAATTACGAATGTAAAATAGTGCATTCTTGTAAATCTGGTGGCAGCATCCATTACCCTCACCATATATTTTTCGGTGAAAT
Organism: Promethearchaeota archaeon; assembly: GCA_019058515.1. The sequence goes on along the minus strand of JAHPYY010000199.1, from coordinate 48,626 downwards.
AGTTTCCGCATTTGCTTCAGAGGAAATTACAAGTTAATTACTCGAAAATTTTTTTAATTTACTATTCCTTAATTGTTCTTTTTCTTAAAATCCAATTAATTATTGGTCTTAGGAAGTAATATAAAGCTCAATTATATTTAGATCGTAACTAATTTGAAATTTTGAAAATAAAATGATTTGTCCATCTTGTGGTTCTGAAATTAAAAATTTGTCGCAAAGGTTCTGTGAAAAATGTGGAACTCAGCTCAAATTTGATAATGTATCAAATGTAAGCGCTCCTACACCTGCTAAAAAGGAAAATGTAGTTCCTAGAAGTAAACCCGCTCCCGTGATTTCGGATTATAATCGCACATCGGGCTTATTTGATATAAATAGGAATTATTATATTTTAAAAGAAAAATATTGGGATTGGGGTTCTGGAGACATTCTTGACGAAAAAAATCAGGTCATAGGTAAAATGAGACGAGTGATTCTTAGTGTAAGGAGAAGAATAGAGCTTCAAGAACTTGACGGAACGATTTCAGCGACAATTCATCATAAACTTATGTCAGCAAGATTTGCCCAAGATTTAAAAGATGCTAACGGAAATCTAATTGCTCGTATTAAAAAGAAAATTGTTACCTTTATGCATCCTAAGTTCTATTTGGAAGATCCCAATGGAAATAGGTGGTATGAAGCAGAAGGTGATTTCTTCGGGTTTTCATTTACCTTAAGAGATATCTCTACGGGAAAAGTTATTGCAGAGATAGAAAAGGCCGATAAATGGCGAGACATGTTTTTGGGAGGACTTTTCGATTTTAAGGACACTTACGCCTTAAGAATCATGGATAACGAGACTGATAGGAGAATTTTATTAGGATTTGTAATTTCTATTGACAATGTGTTGCACGATAGTTCAGGTATGGGTGCTGGTACTATTCCTGGGAGAGTTATGAGAAGACGGGGGAGATTTCCCTAGACTAAACTCAACCATTCTTTTTATTTTATTTTTTTAATTTTTAAAATCCCACATTAATACCACTCTATTAACTTTAATACTTATAGTTAATATTTCTAAGTAATCAGATTTTTGATTTATATCACTTCAGAAAGCGAATGTGATTTTGAATGGTTACGCAAAGATTAAAAGAAATTGAGTATGCAATAAGAGAAATTGCGGTTGTAGCCCAAGAGGTGGAGAAATCTGGGAAGAGAGTATTTCACTTAAATATTGGTGATCCCGTTATCTACGATTTTAAAACACCCGCTGTTTTAACGAATGCTGTGGCTGAAGCAGCGAGAGAAGGAAATAATAATTATGTAAACTCTTTAGGCGTAGAAGAATTAAGAGAGAAAGTAGCAGAAGTCGAAAACAATAAGAACAACATAACCCTTTCAAAAGATGATATTATTGTGACTTCGGGGGTAACCGAAGGAATATATTTCATATTATCTGGGTTAATCGAAAACAGGAACGAGCTATTAATACCTGGACCAACCTATCCTCTTTATCTCAATGTGACTAAATTCTTTAACGGAATTCCGGTTGAGTATGAACTCGACGAAAATCAACAGTGGGAACCGAATTTAGAGGATTTAAGAAAGAAAATTACGAGTAAAACGCAGGCTATTTTAATTTGTTCTCCGAACAATCCAACAGGTGGAATCTATAGCAAAAAGAAAATAACTGAAATTATTGACATTGCTGGAGAAAACGACATCCCAATTATCTCTGATGAGATATATGACCAAATTACCTATGAGAAAGAATATTTTAACCCAGCAAGTTTATCTAAAGATGTACCGATAATAGGTATGAATGGATTTTCTAAAGCTCATCTAGTTACTGGATGGAGAATAGGTTATATGTATTTTTATGATCCTAATGGGATTTTAAGTGAATTAAAAGAAGCGATATTTAAATTTGCAAGAGCCCGGCTTTGCGCTAGCTCGATAGCTCAACACGCTGCTTTACAAGTGTTAAAAGTTCCTGGAGAACACACGAAAGAATTAGTTCGAAAACTAAAAGAAAGACGAGATTACTCTTATAAAAGATTGCGTCAAATAGAAGGCATATCCTGCGCAAATGCAGATGGAGCGTTTTACCTATTCCCTCGCATAGAATTAGAGGAATTTAAAAAATGGAGTACGGATAAAGAATTTGTAATTGATTTATTGAGGGAAACAGGTATTTGTGGGGTGTATGGCTCAGGATTCGGCGAGAACGGAAAAGGTCACATGAGACTTACCTTTTTACCTAAACTAGACTTATTAGAAACTGTTTATAATCTGTTTGAAGAATTTGTTGCAAAAAATTCCTAGTTCATTTCAACTCTATTTTCTTGTTTCAAATAATTTAATTACTACTATAAGCAATTAATAATTAAAGCAGTTGTAATTCAATTCAAAACTTACTCACTAAAGGTTTTACTAATTAAAACTCCTTTAATTTTAACCTGTTCAAATTGTCAAAAGATAGTCAAAGTTCAGATAATTGAGCACAAATGCCCAGAATGTAATGGATTGCTCTGGTTTATACCTGATATTGATGTAATTAGAAAAAATTTTGACATTGAAAGAAATGTAAGAAATATATGGGATTTTGCTTATGCTCTACCCCCAATTGAACAGAATTTTCGCAGTACTATGGGAGAGGGAGGGACAATAAGTAGAAATTCAGAAAAAATTGGAATAACATTGGGTTTGTCGAACTTAGTTTTCAAAGACGAAACCCAGAACCCAACGAGTTCTTTTAAAGATCGAGCGGCAGCGTTATTAATTTCGCATGCGCGAAGTTGGAACTTTAAAAAGGTAATTTGTGCGTCAAATGGTAATCAAGGGGCCTCAATTGCGGCATACGCTTCCCTTGAAAATGTTTCTTGCCTTAATATCGTCCCAAAAGAAATAGACGCGGGAAAAAAGGCTCAAATGATTGCCTACAATTCTGATATTGAAGAAGTGGGAGCAACAGTTGATGACGCAATTGCTTTCCTAAGGAGACGAAACGATTTAGATTTATTTTATCAATGTACTCCAGAATTCAATCCTCTTACCATGGAAGCCCAAAAAACAATATCTTATGAAATATTTACCCAAAAGAGGGTTCCCAGTTGGTTAGTGGTCCCAATGGGAAGCGGTGAACTACTAGTTAGTATATGGAAGGGATTTAAGGAGCTTAACGAAGCAGAAATAATTGAAGAGATCCCAAAATTAATAGGAGTGCAGTCAGAAATATCCTCTCCAATTGTGAGTGAATTTCTGAATATAAAGCGAAGAACTTCCGCTAAGAAACACTCTCAAACCATAGCTTCTGGTGTTCTAGTAAAAGAACCAATGTTTAAGGAATTGGCCATTGAATCAATTAAAGAAAGTGAGGGTACGGTAGTTTCGATTTCAGAAGAATCTATTGTTAATTCAATTGATGAGTTAATTAGAAAAGAAGGCATATTCGCAGAACCTGCGTCAGCACTAACATTCGCAGCAGTAGATCAACTTAATCAAGAAAATAATTTTGATTCCAATGATTTAATAGTTTGTATAATTACTGGGAGCGGCTTAAAAGCCCCTTATATTTTAGAGACTATATCTTCCCAAGCTAAAACTGCTGGAAAAGGTTCGATAATAATCACTAAGTTAAAAATTCTTTCACAAATTTCGCTTTCAAGTGTGAAGGGAATCACTGGAACAAAAATCCAAGAATTAATTGGATCTTTTAGCCTAGCAGCGATATACCAACACCTTAAAGCGTTGGAAGTCAAAGGATTAATCTTTCGCAAAAGGGATGGTAAGAATGTTCTATATTTCATAACTGACAGTGGTAAAAAAGTGTTGGATGCATTGGATATATTAATTACACTCCTTTAAGAGTTTCTCATCTAATATCTTTAGATATTCTCAACCAGGAAAATCTTGTCGAATACTTGCGGTAGACTCTCAATAATGTTCTTTCTAGCGATTACGATAAAAACAATCGCAATTGCTCCACCGATTCCAAATTGTATTACTCCATTTAGAAATACTTCCACTAAAGCTAATTCATATCCTAAAAATAAACTTTCATACAAAAAATAACCAAGTACCATAATCGAGCCTCCTACCAGAATAGCTAATATGTCCTTGAAGGTAAACCTTGATTTGAGTATCCTTGGATTTGCAATTAATCCGACTAAAAATCCTTCTAAACCTTTTATAACCAAAGTAGCCGGTGCGTAAATTGTATAACCAAGGAAAATGTCAGCCAATGCTGATCCAATCCCTCCAGCTAAGCCCCCTATCAATGGTCCAAACATTAGACCAGTTATCATAACTCCCGCATCCCCAATATTTATAAATCCTTGTGTTGCAGGGATTGGAATTGAAATCATCATAGTTAATACACAATTTAGGGCCCCAAAAATGCCTACTATCGCTATAGAAAGTGGATTCGTGGGTAAAAGATATCCAATAAAATGTTTCTTAATAATTGATCCCCTATCTTCGGACATCTCAGTTTTTTCTTCCATAATTTTTCATATTTGGAATGATATATAAGTTTGAAGTTATATTTCAAACTAAACATAAGTTGCAACTTATATAAACCTTTGCAAATTTCACAGTTTCATTTCTTAAGCCAAGATTCAAATGAAATACAGAATCTTTTTAAAAGATAAGCTCGAAATTATAATATATTTCACAATAATTTATACCTCAATTCTAGAATAGTAGAGTTCTTATGAAAAAGTTGATTAAAATTGTAATTTTCGTTTCCTTATTCCTTCTACCTTTAACTTCCAATATACTAAATCAGACTTATCAGGTAAAAGTGTTTGGTTTTCAAGAAAAGATGAAACCCATTCCTTCAGATATCATAGCAACACCAGGTTTCTCACAAAGAAAACAGGAATACCTATTAGGATCCATTGAAACTTCGAGTCTTGGGGCTCAACCAGCAAAAGTTTATCTTGGATTACCCGTTGATGAGGATAGTATTGAGGAGTCTTTAGATAAAGTTAACTCATATAAAGATACCTCTGACTTTGATATGAATACTCTTTTAAGGCTCATGTACCTCAATCGAATTACAAATGTGCTTTCAGAAGAAATGAATGCCAAGATAAAAAGCACCGTTTTAAACTTTAAATATTGGCTTACAGAACCAGGAAAAGACAAGATGTATTTTTGGACGGAGAATCACATGATATTATTTCATACTGCAGAATTACTGGCTGGTCAATTATACCCCTTGGAAACTTTTAACAATTCTGGAATGACCGGTCAAGACCATATTGACCACGCTATGCCCCTTATAAATCAGTGGATCGATTGGAAGGTTAAATTTGGATTTGCTGAATGGCATTCGAATATTTACTTCAGATTAGATTTAACTGCTCTATTGAATTTGGTAGATTTTTCAGAGCATGAAGATATAGTTGTAAGAGCTTCGATGCTTCTTGATATCATAGCGTTTGATTTCGCTAACAATTATTTTAAAGGCATCTACGCAACCACACACGGTAGAACCGAGGATAATAAACAATTAGGAAAAAGTATTGACGATCTCCCCTCTCGAGACTCAACATCTGAACCAGCATGGGTTATGTTAGGGATTGGATATCATAATCCCGAGGACAGAAGTAATGGAGCCGCTGTGGCTCTAGCTACAAGCGAGCGTTATGTACCTCCCCCAATCTTAGAGAATATCGCAAAAAACGCCGAAAACAGCCACGAACACAGGGAAAGAAACAGTATAGATGTGAGCGAAGCACCAAAGTATGGATTTGGATATGAAGATATAAATGATCTTATGTTTTGGTGGTTGATGTCCGCTCCTGCGGAATCGTTGGTTTTAGACGCTACACTGAAACTGATGAACCAATACGAGTTAGATCCCGGGTTAATCTTTAACGACGCATTGTTTCTCGATGTCCTTAACATAGGTTCTGCTGTAAGAGGTATGTCTGTCAGCGAATATTCCGAATTTATAAGCGATATTACTCGAGGAGTGTGCTTAGAAACGGTCAATACTTACACATATCGGACTCCATATTATCAATTATCTGGAGCGCAAGATCATCATAAAGGCATGAATGGTATTCAACAACATATCTGGCAAGCAAGTTTAAGCGAGTATGCATATGTATATACTAGCTCTCCAGGAGGAGTGAGCCCTCAGGAATTTACTGGGGGGTGGAACCCTCGAGCGACACTTTATAAAAATGTAGGTATAATTCAATACGATAGAGCTGTGCAACCGCTTGAAGCTGAATTAATTTCGATTGTCTTAGGATATCGCCCCTACACTCATGCTTACTTTCCAAAATGGGCGTTTGATGATGTAGAACGGCGCGATGGATGGACATTTGGTTCTAAATCTGATAGTTATGTAGCCTTATATTCTCTTCAACCAACGGTGTGGGTTTCTGATTATGAATTACGTTCTATGGGTAAAAAAAACTTATATATTGTCGAACTTGGTGATATTGAGCAATACGGTTCTTTTGAAAACTTCATGGAATCGATTTTATCGTCGTCATTAAGCGTGCTTCAAGCTCCTTTGGGATATGAAGTACAGTATAACTCTCCTTCTAGGGGCAAAGTAGCCGTTTCTTGGGACGCTCCTCTTACAGTTAATGGAAATGAAATTGATCTTGGTCCTTACGAACGGCACGACAATAAATATTGCTATCAAGAGTTTAACACTCTAAAACTTGAAATAAAGTACGGGACTCAAACCTTAGAATTAGATTTTGAATTAAACAATAGAAATTATACACCATAAAGCTTCTGAATATTATGAGCATCAAAAAAGTAATAGATTTAGTTAAACCACTCAAGATAATTGAAAGTATTATCATTTTCCTCATTTGCTTATTTTTTGCCAAGAGCAGTGTAGGATTGGGCATCTTCACAGATAACATGATTTTTGGGTCAATTATAGTTGGATTAATCACTCTGACTAGCTTTCTAGTGTTAGAATATATTCAAAGGCGCGAGTCTTCCGAGGAACGTATCGAAATAATATCAGGAAAGCCAATATTAATAATGATGGTGATTATTTACTCTATTGTGTTGATTTTAACAATTATTCATAGTGCAATTGACTTCCTTGGACTTGCTAGTCCTTTATTAATCGTAATTCTTGGGTTATTTTGGATTGGGTTATACAAAATGACCGAGAATAAACGCCACGCATTATACACAAAAGCTTTAGTACCAAGTGTCAGTTTTTCAATTCCGATTTTGTATGCTATTCTAATTAATATGAATTACCTACTTGTAAGTGGTTATTTCATATTCATTGGAATTTTTCTCCTAAAATTCATTAGAGATTTTTTGAAAAACCATTTGACTGAAGAAATAGTTAGAGATCCCGATGATCCGGAGATACTTAGTTTTTCATCTAAAGTAAGGAATTTTATGCTTACCATGGAATTAAGTTCGATTCTACTTCTAATCTTACCTTTTGTATTCGGAGGAATAAATATGTTTCTCTATTTCTTTCCATTGATGATTTATGTGGCTATCCTCTTAATTACATTGTTTTATACCTACAATATCGATTTAAAAATAAGATCGTTAAAGCGAGTCAGATTATTATTGAAAATAAGTATTTTATTTCAAATTTTAGCTTTATTTTTGGGAGGAATTTAATTTTTTTTCTTATTTTTGACATTTTCCACAATAAAATCCATGTCTTCCTGAAATCTCGTACCTTGTAAGTATTCCATTACATCTTGGGCATTTTTCCTCTAAATCTCTGTGAGGAATTATAAAATTTTGAGGATATTGTTCTAAATGCCCCTTTTTGTCAATAGCGACTTTTAACACAGACTTTATACAATTAAACAAATTTTCTATGTCATCTTTAGTTAACAGATTGGTTTTCTTTTTAGGAAAAATTTTGCTTTGATACAATACCTCATCTGAATATAAATTTCCCAATCCTGCAATAACTTCCTGATTCATTAATGTCGATTTAATGTAAGCACTTCTCCTTTTCAAAGCGTTTTGGAACTCGTTTAAACTCATTTTTAAAGCATCGGGACCAAATTTTCTGTTTTCAATAAACTGTTCAGCATTATTGGTAATGAGAATCTTTCCGAATTTCCTTATCGATATATACGAAAGAAACGAACCGTCTGTGAACTTAAAAAGTACTTTGCTAAATTTTGGTTCATTCTTAATGTTCTTAAATGTCTGTACATCTCCTGTCATACCAAAATGCAAAACAATGAATTTATTACCTATGTCCACAAACAAGTATTTCCCATGTCTTTGAATAGATTCAATCCTTTTGTTTTTGAGAGTTTTATTTAGTTCTGTTTCTGAAATTTCAAGAAAATTCTCGTCACGAATAAGAACTTTATTTATGGTTTTGTTTATACAACATTTCAGTAGATAATTTTTGAGTTGCTCAACTTCTGCTAACTCAGGCATAATACTTATTTCAAACAAGAATTAAAGAAAAAGGTAATTAATATGGAAATTAAAATTCAAAAATTGGGGTCTATCTCTTCAAGCTCTTGATAAATTCGGGTTTTATTTTAGTGGTTCTAGTGATTATCTTCGCTTGTAATTCAAGTGAAATGTGTTTTTTTGTTTCGGGCGGAATAGATACTTGGAATTTAAAGATTGGCTCCTCAATTTCGCTAGGTTCGGGTTCCGATTTAATAAAAACGACATCTTTGGTTTGCTTAAATTTAACCGATATGGTGATGGTATTTTCTAACTTATTTTCAATTGTAATTTTCCGCGCAATATTATCATATCTCGTTCTCACTTCGATATGTTCTTTAGGATCTCGAGCATCTTCAAAGGTAACTTCCGGTTTTCCTTCGTGTACCTTAACAATGTCGTCATCCACAATTACATCGTCGTCGATCATATCTTCGGATATAATTTTCGTACCTAAACTTTTTGAAGTATTTAAGAAAAGAAAAGGGAGGTTATTTTTGTAAAGCGTCATCGGAGAGTTGATGGGTATATCTTTATTCAGTAAATCATCTTCCTTAGGCAAAACATACTGCACAATCGTGTCTCTATTTAATTTATTTGAAGTAATATTACTGGGCTCATATTGAATGTCAATTTCTCGCTCAATTGAAATTATACAATTAGTTTTGAACCATTTTAATTTAATTTTTTTACGACTTGGGACTGTTGCTTTCATTTTTTCCTCACATCATTAAGTTTTTTAATCTCTGAGTTCTCTTTAAAGGTCTTCTGCTTATTTCTTGCCTTAATGCTGCAGGGAACTCTTGCTCTTGAAATTCCATATCGTCTAATCTTGGAACTGCGGCAAAGCTTGAGGGTTTAGGTAATTCAAAAATTGCGAAACCTAATTCTACGTTCTCGTACGAAAATCCTGTTTTATTGTCAACTATGATGAACCCTTCTACTTCTGCGTTTTCACCGTCGTTTCCAATATTAACTTGTATAGATGTGTGCCAATTTATTCTTAAGTCGCTTATAAAATAGGTGATTTTGACCAAAACTTCTCCAACTGTTTCAGCTTTAATTATAAAGTCGAAAATTCCTTTCATATCCGCATAGGTTCGATAAGAACTGGACTCGCAAATATTAGATACTTTTTCTCGCATTTCTCGAGTAAAATCAATTGCGTAATTAATTATGTTGTTCGCAGCAGATTTTTCGCGCTCGATTATTTTATTTGAGTAGTTCATGTCCGGAAGTGCTACAATAGTTTGCTGTAAAGTTATTGCTTTTTCATCCGCTGAATTTAGATATTCTAGGGTTATATCTGCCGAGTTAGGGTCGAAACTTGCAGGAACATCTTCAATCTGGAACTCGTTAATCCCTTGAGTAACGCTCAACTTGATTTCTCTTTCGACAATACCGCCCCCAGCGTTGAAAATAATAAGTTTGGTAACTTTTGGATTAATTAGCATAAATAACTAAAAAAAAAATGAGTAAATAAATCTTAATACTCTTCTTTTTTTGATACTAAATCGTAAAAACCTAAAAACAACAACTTTATTAATAGATTCAATGATTAAGAGAATATAATTTGAAAAATATATGAGATATCGAATGATTGAAATAAGTTTACTTTTATTATTCAATTCATTTCTTATACTTTTTATAATTTCAATGGTTACCTGCGGTATCTATTTCATAATCCGAACAATTCAATTAAAACTTTTGAACCTAATATTTATTGGAATAGGATTTCTTCTTGTATCATTTAGATTTCTTGGAAATTTCTTTATAGGTCTTGGTTCTACATTCGAGGAAATTCTTGTATCGATAGGTTTTATTTTTCTTGTCATTTTCACAAACCTCACTTTTCATAAAGATCGAAAAAATGGGAAGTTAGTGGTGTTCTTTATCGTAATTATGCTTTCTGTTTTTCAAATCATATTAGATATTCATTACACAATAGAAATGAATCCAACTTCATATTATCTGCAAATAGTAAACGATTTAATCTACACATTTATCACTTTTAACTGGTTAACATATTCAACTTATCAAGCTTACAGAAAAGTAAAAAATGCTGATTTAGAACCATGGATTAAGGTTCGATATAAAGTTATCATCTATGTATCGGTTATCATGAGTTTTCAGCCAGCATTACCTATCTTTCTTCCTTGGAACATTCCTATTGGGAATCCATCTTATTTATCAAGTATAAACGTCTATGCTGTACTTTCAATACAATCGTTAATTTTTGGACTAGGATTTTCAATCGTCTGGATAATGCCTAAGAAGTTAAAAAGAATTTTAAATAATGGTTATGTTAGGATCGAAAATCAGGATGTTTTGGAGTTATCTGAAGATGATTTAATCTCAAAAATCAAGCAGGAAATGGAGGCGGAGCAATGATCGAAATAATTCATTATTTAGCGAATATATTGTCAACGGAGATTAAAATCAGTCCTCCTGCTGCACGCGGATTAATAAAACTCTCGATTAAAGACGAGTTAGGTCCATTTAAGCCAATATTTCGTATAAATTATACTGATCTTAAAAATACATTAGAAAATTCCTTAAAAAAGCGGTTAAATAATTTAAATGTTAATGATTCAGACCAGATAATTAAAAACTTAGTCTTTGAATTAACTAATAATCAGTCCATAATTAAGATAGGGAATGTGTAGCGAAATATAGATTTAAATTTTATACAAACATTAAAATTATCTTGACATAATTAGTATTTTAACTGAAATATGTAACCAATTATACTCAAAAAATTCCTCTGAAATTGTAATAGAATGAACCAAAGTTTTGGAGAAAACATATTAGACACTCTATTAGGATCTTTTCCAGATGTTGTTCTGATATTAGATCGATATGGTCGAATCCTAAAATGTTCTGAGAATAGCTATCGACTATTTGGATGTGCAAATAAAGAGGATCTCCAGAATACCAATATTAGCGACTTTCTCGACGATAGTGAAAAAAAAGAAATAATAAAGGATTTGGAGCGCGTTATTCAGGGAGATGTTCTTAAAATGATCGAATATAAGTTTATTTCTAAAATGTCAAGATCGTTTATTGGTGAAATTAGCCTCTCTCTTATTGAAAGCGATAAATTCACGAATTGTGTATTGTGCATATTGCGAGAATTTACTAACCAGAAGAAAATTGAAACGGAACTTAGAAGGAATAGTCAGATGTTTCAATTAGTAATGGACAATATCCCTCAATTAATCTGTTGGAAGGATATAAATTCTAAATATTTAGGGTGCAATCGAAATTTCGCGAGAGTAGCTGGAGTTGAAGTCTCGAATAATATAATTGGAAAAACCGATTATGATTTACCTTGGAGAAAAACTGAAGCTGAATCCTTTTACGAAATCGATCAACTCGTAATGGCTACAGACAAATCTGAATATCACATAATCGAACCACAACTCCAAGCTGATGGAAGAAAAGCTTGGTTAGACACCAATAAAATTCCTTTGCATTCAGATTCAGGAAAAGTTATTGGAATATTATGTACTTATGAAGACATTACTGAGAGGATAATATCTCAAGAAGCACTTGAGAAATCAGAACAAAAGTACCGGAAAGCATATAATCGGGCTGAATTTTACAAGGATTTATTTGCGCACGATATCTCAAATATTTTACAAGGCATTCTAACTTCGGTTGAAATAAGCAGTGATTTGACAAAAAATATCGAATCCCATCCTCCAGAAATCGTTGAAATGTTTGAAATGATAAAAGATCACATTCAACGTGGAGCAAATCTCATTACAAATGTAAGAAAGTTGTCTGCCTTAGACGATATGAGCAGTTCGTTGATACCTCAGCGCTTAAACGATATAATTAAGGATGCTATAGAGGAAAAGCGTCCGACTTATCGACAAGAGAATATTGAGGTTATCTATCAGGGATTTGAAACTGACTACATAATACAATCCAACGAATTCCTTTATGATGTGTTTAGTAACCTATTTGTTAACGCTATTAAGTACAATGATAGTGAAGTTAAACAAATTATAACACGTTTGTCAAAAGAATATAGAAATGACATTGGTTATGTTAAAGTGGAGGTAATTGACAATGGAATAGGGATTAGTGATCCACAAAAATCTTCTATTTTTAATTTCATCTCCAATCAACACTACAATTATAACCGGATTGGGCTAGGACTAGGATTAGTTAAAGAAATTATAGAAATCCACCAGGGTAAAATCTGGGTTGAGGATAGATATAAAGGCGATCGTTCAAAGGGTAGCAATTTCATCATTTTGTTACCAGAATATCGAACTTGAATATAATTCAAAAAAAAAGGAAAATTAAAAATAAACTATTTTTCTAAAAGTTTGAGAATATCATAAATTTTTTTTCAGATCCAATAGAATACACTTCGAATTTTGAACCTTTCTTAGTTTCAGCCATCAATTGAATCATTGGAAAAAGATGTATTTGCGAATTAATCGAAGTGTCTTTATCTTTTTCGAAGTTTTTATGATCACTGCTCGCAGTAGAGATAGTCTTCTTTATGTTTTTGTTATAATACCCTAAGGATGCTTCAGCTTTTTGTTCTAAGGATTTAAAGTCACTGAATTTGATACCTTCGACATCCTCAATTACTTCGTGTAAATCTTTTTCAATTTCTTTTTCATATTTAGTCTTTGCACTACTATGAAGTACAGGTATTCCCGTTACTATCGTTTCAAAAGGGACGGGATTGGTCTCGTATTTGTATTGGTATTGATGCCCGTCACAGTCCTTACAATGTTCTCTTAACTTACCGGTGCCATAGCAGGTTCCACAGGGATAGGAGAAGGTTTTTCTCTGCTTATCTTGCTTCTCTCCAACCAAAACCTCGATATTTTCTTGGATTTTACCTGAACCGCTGCAATCTTTACATTTAGGTTCGTTAAATCCTTTTCCTTTACAGGTTTTGCACGCAACGGGAGAAATTGTCTCGTAAATGGGAACAATTAGCTTACCTTTCCAATTTTCTTTATGTATTTTGGAGCCTTTGAAGGAATAGTAAGTTTCCTTGCTAACTTTAGTCGCATCAACCGTGACTTCTTCCTTTTTTGTCTCTTTTGGACCACCAGTCGTTTTCCTAATTGAAAAATATATGGCGGCTTCTTTTTGAGTATCTTTAACATACTCTGCTGCACTAATCGCATCTAGGGAAAAAACAGCTCCTTTCGTTCCAAATTCCTTCTCCATCTTTTTTCTATCTTTTCTTACAGCACTCTGTTTCCATCGTTCGAATATATCGTCTAAATTCGGAGTTTTAATTCTTACTGACATTTCTTCTCATTTCCTATATAAGTTGTTTAATATTGTAATTTTTCGATATCGCAATTTTTATATTTATTAAGATTATAAAATATATAAAAACATTTCAATTCGAAATTATCCCAACACAATGTCAGAAGCAGATAAGCAAGCCGCTCAATATTTCCTTGATTGGATTAAATTAGAGAGATCAACGCTCTCTTGAATTAAACAAGGCGGACTCGCCCAATGGGTCGAACATTTCCTAAATCAAGGAGACGAAGCGAAATTAAGACAAATAAAGGAAGTTTACGACAAAATTAAAAGTGTTTTTGGTTTTTAATATAAATTTCCTCTATCATTTTTCAGTTAATTAGATTTTTCCTTGATTTATTTCGTTCCACTCTAATTTTAATATAATCACAAAATTGAATTGTTTTGAGACATTTATACAATCACTAACCGATTAAATACAAATGTGAAATTAACCAACAAAGAACACTTCGTGGTTTTTAACAAAACGCGTGATAGTGGACCGAAGTATAATGTGAATTTTTTCTACATTAAGGATTTAAAGAAGAGTAAGAAATCATTTTCTTATATTAACGACCCATTTTTTAAAGGTGTGGTAATATTTGGTTTAGATTTCAAAGAAAAGGTTAGACCGCTGAAGTTTGATAAAATTCAAAAAGACGGAGGCTTAATGCCCTTAGATCCGAAATTAATGAGGCAATTTATTTTAGCTGATGAAAATCAATTCGTGGTGTTCTCACAACTAGCTAAACAGAAAGAAACTCAACTCATACTAAAAATGTTAAACGCATTTCAATTTGACAAGAATAAAGTCTTGTATCTTACTTTATGTGAAGAGTGTTTGATAAACCAAAAATTTACATTGTTGGATAAAAAAGAGCAAATCAAATATAAACACAGAATAATTTGTGCTGAATGTGGAAAAGTTGAATTATTTAAGCATATTGAGAAGTTGGGAATGTTAAATGATAGAATAGATCCAAAATTAAAAAATTTCTTTTCTCACTTGATTTTAAAATTTAAAAGCGTTGATAAAGTCATTTCTTCGTTTAAAAACGACTTTAACCCAATAAATAACAAAGCATTAACATTATATGATGTTGAGAGAAGCCAGAAAATCAGTAAAAAATACGAAAATGTCAGGATAGAAGATTTAGACATTCCTTCAAAACTGAAAGAAAGATATTTAAAACTTAAGATAAAAAAACTACTACCTGTTCAAGCAATATCAATAGACAAAGGACTTTTGTCTGAAAATTCCGACCAATTGATTATGTCTCCTACATCTTCGGGAAAAACCCTAATTGGTGAAATTTCCGGAGTCTCAAAATTACTAGCAAATAAAGCATCTAAAATGCTGTACTTAGTCCCCATCGTGGCTTTAGCAAACATAAGAACAGATGAGTTTCTGAAGAAGTATAACACACTTGGCTTAAAAATAGTTAAGAAAGTGGGCGAATCTCTATTTGAGAGCGTAGAAAGCACTGATATAAAAGAATTAGAGGAAGCCCAAATAATTATTGCAACATACGAAGCTATCGATAGCTTGTTAAGAAGTGGTCATATGAAAACTTTTGCCCTGACTGAAACAATTGTCATCGATGAGATTCAAACTCTTGCTGATGAGGAAAGAGGTTTTATCTTGGATGGCTTAATTTCCCGTTTAAAAATCGTAAGTCTTAGAGCACAATTTATTTATTTAAGCGCTACTATTGGAGAACCTGAAATTCTAGCTCAAAAATTAAAGTCGAAATTGATTAGATACTCTAATCGACCAGTCCCAATAGAACGACACTTGATTTTGTGCGTAAATGAAGATTTTAAAAGAAATTCAATATATAAAATTGTTAAAAACGCTTTTTCTCAAAAATCCGATTACGGTTTTAAAGGACAATCGATAATTTTTACGAATTCACGAAAAAAATGCGAAAACTTGTCTAATTTTTTCCAGAGAAAGGGAATACTAGTAAAACCATATCATTCAGGATTAAATTACGATGAACGGAAACAAATCGAAACGGAATTTCAAAATCAAAAGATAGTTGGCGTCGTTGCTACAGCCGCCCTAGCCGCTGGAGTAGATCTTCCGGCTAAACAAGTAATTTTCGAGTCTTTGTCTATGGGGATAAAGATTCTTTCCGTCGCGGAATTTGAGCAGATGCTAGGACGAGCGGGAAGGTTAGGAAAGCATAAGATAGGATTAGCCTATTTATTAATAGAGCCAGGCAAGGTTTATAATCCTAAATCTAAAGAAACGGAGGATAATGTAGCTATAAGGCTTTTAAACGGAGAGATAAAAGACTTCGAACTTGAACCAAATGAGGATAAGGCTAAGACAGAACTTCTCGCTTTCATCTCTATTTTTAATGATGAAATAATGACTACTAATATTCAAAGGTTTAACGATCAATTAATCAATGGCAATTATGACCTAGACCTATTTATTAAGGAGCTTATAAAATTTAAGCTTATTCAAAAAATCATTTCTGACACATACCAAATTACTTTTTTGGGAAGAGCAATAGCTAAATCTTTTTTAACAATCAGCCATGCTTTAACAATTATAGAAGAATTGAAACATCGAGATAAAAAACTTGAGGATATAGCCTTAGAACTCCAACCGTTTAAAAATGTGTATTTATCCAAAAAGGTAGTTGCGGATCTCTCCAGAAATGTAAATATGAAATACTTTTCCAATAACTTTTTCTCCGCTAGTGTTTTATCGCTAATGAATGCAGAATATGTGAAGAAGAGGAAGAAATTTTCCGAAAAATTGGTAAATCTTATTTACAAATGGACGGGAGATATCTTCAACTGCGCCTGTGATGACAGTCCTTATTGTGATTGCGGAAGGCAAAATTTTGAAAAAATTATATTAAATCTTCGTGTTGAAAAAAATCTAGATATTAACGGAATATGTGAGTTTATACGAGAAGAATACGAATTGTTAATCTTTAAAGGAGATTTAGTAGATTATTTGGAGAATTTAATTTACGCTTTTGAGAGTATCGGAAACATTATAGAAGGAGATAAAACTTTACAGGATGCCTATATAACTGAACTCAAAAAGATTCCCACAATTGTTGATAAAATTAAAATAGGCTAACTCTAAATGGAATGAAGCTCGATTATATCGTTATCATTCAACACATAGTCAATGCCCACTCTTTTTTTTCTCTGTTTTGCACTTTCCCGTATAACAATCGCATAATCAAATAATTCATAGAAGCTTTTATGGACTCTAAGAGCCACATCCTTAACGGTGCAATTTTCATCCATCACAAGAGGTTTCTCTGCTACTCTTCCCGCGTTCATAGTAAAAACTTTTATTTTTTTTAGAAAATTGAGTACGATTTCCCCAAAATTAGTTGGAAATTCTTTTTTTGGGATACTAATACCTATGATAATCGGAAATTTATCGGAATATGCTTGTTGTAGTTCTAGAAAGCTATTTTCTGTATGAGACAAATCTCCTTTAGTCCCGAAAATAATAGTATCTAAATATACCATCGAGGGGCTTATAACGTCTATAACTTGATCTAAATTAATCCTTCCGTATACTTTTACTATAGCGTTTCTAATCCCTGTTTCTCTAATTATTTCCTTAATCTCTTCGGTAAGGTACATGTATTCTTGAGCTTCTTTTGTTAGAAAAAATACTTGTATTTTATTCGAACCAGTTTTTTGAATCTCAATTGGAGGAGGTGGCACATTGATCCTAATATCTGCTTTTGTTAGCTCTTCTAATAACATACTCATTTGAGAGTGATAATCTCTCGACAAATCGATGCATAAACATAGGAGATCGCATGCACGAATTTGTGCTAAAATTTCCTTTCCATTTCCCACACCTAAAGCTGCATCTTCCATTAATGCTGGCATGTCAACAATTTGGAATCTAATTTGCTCGTAATTATAAATTCCAATCTCAGGCAATTCAGTAAATTTGCCAATTTTATCCTTTGCTGCACCTGTCAGCATATTAAGTAGTGAAGTCTTTCCTACTCCTGGTGTGTGGTATTGACTAATTAAAATTATTTGAATGCCTTCTTTTTTTATCGAAAAGGGACTTACAGTTTTACCGCTTTTAAGTTTCTGTCTTTTTTCTTCAAGTTCGCGTTTAAGTTTTGCGAGTCTTGATCTATTTAAAGCAACGATTTTCTCTGTTGCTTTATGTTTAGGAACTAAAGATAAAAAATCCTCTAACTTTTTAATCTTTTCAGAAAGAGTAGAAGCGTCAAGATATTTTTGATAAGCCGCTTGCGCTTCTGGACCAATGTTAGAACTCAGTAGACACGACCTCTCATTAAACCATTAAAAAATTGATCTAAATCTGTCTTCCGTTTTAAGTTTAAGATCCCCTAAAATATCATCTATTCTAGGATAAAATTGCTTAAAATACTTTTTCTTCTTCGAAAAGATATAATTTAAAGGAAATCTGTTAAGAAAATGAAGGTGTATTTCCTTTAAATGATCTTTAACTACATCAACATCGGTACCTTTTTCTACAATGGCATAATGGAGTAGTGGTTCTTTATTATCTTTATCTTCAGATGGTAAAGATACTGGTTCGCTATAACAAACTAGTTTATACGATGCAAGTGATACCACATTTATGTCGTCTCCAAAAACCTCAGAAGTAAAACTCTCTAAAGCAGAAAGGAAGCTTGCTCTCAAATTAGGGTCTAATTGTTCAGATGATCCATAATACTTGATTTCTAGAAGATTTCGATTCCCTAGATTAATTCCGATTTCCAAAATTGCCATAATTTTGTAGTTTTAATTAATCGCTTCTGTATCTTAAGTTAAAAATCAAATGTTATTATTGTAAATATTTATGAGGATTACTTTTATTAATCTTTACTTATTAGAGTTTGAAAAGTAATATATGTGTTTTGCAAAAGAAAACTGACTGTAAGGGGACCAACACCTCCAGGTGAAGGTGTTATCATGCCACATTTTTCGTATACATCATCAAAATCAACATCTCCAATTAATTTTCCCTCGACTCTGCTTTGTCCTACATCGATAACAATCGCCCCATTTTTAATCATGTTCTTCGTAATGAATTTGGGTTTGCCGACAGCGACTATTAAAATATCAGCTTGCTTACAATGCCTCTCTAAATCGATCGTCGATGTATGGCATATTGTGATCGTAGCGTTTCTTTTTAAAAGCATAAAAATTAGAGGTTTTCCTACTAAATTTGACCGATTGATGATAGCTACATTTTTACCCTTCAATTCAATACCATAATAATCTAAAAGCTTAATGATCCCTTTAGGTGTACATGGTGCTAAAGTTTCGATGTAATCAAACAATTTTCCACGGTTTAGTGGATGGAATCCATCCACATCCTTGTCAGGGGAAATTAGCTCAACTAAAAAGGAAACATAAGGTCTTAGTCGTTCTGGTAAAGGTTGTTGTAATATAATTCCATGAATAGTGTTATCATTATTTACTTGTTTTATTGTCTCTTTTAACTCATCAATAGTACAATTTTCTTCTAATTTTATAACTGTTGATTCAATTCCGACTTCATCGCATGTCCTCCTTTTGATTCTAACATATACCTCGGAAGCGGGATTGTCCCCCACCATGATTGCTGCGAGTTTTGGCTTTAAACCGGTATTTTTGTAAGTGGTTTGAATTTTTTGTTTTAATTCGTCGTTAAGCAATATAGAAAGCGCTTTACCGTCTAAAATTTTCTTAGAATCCTTAATCATCTCAAAAAACAAAAGCTTCGTAATTAAATTAATATTATTATTAACCTAAAAAGCTATAAAAGTTAGTTATTAAATTAAAAACAATCGTATTTTGGTTATTATAATTGTCTGCGACGCCATATAAAATATCCTACAACGACCACAGCTCCAATAACTATGAACAATATTATTAATATCCACCAATTAAATTCTGCAGCAAATACATCCTCATTTAACTGTTCTAAATTGGGATTAAGAGTTTTAAGAATTTCAAACGCGTAATAAGTTGCGCTCATTGACGAGTAGTCTATAATATTTCCGTCCTTAATGTCAGAGAATCCCCCGTCTCTGTAGTTTTGTCTTTTCAAAACCCAGCTAATGATATCATCCTTATTATCGATAATTTCGCTTAAGTTAGCAAGAGTCTGAACACAAAAATATGTACTACTCAACTGTGTATCTTTAGAAGCATCATTAGGTAAAAAGCCACCATAGTTTACATCATCAGCAATCTCATCAAAATAGAAGGATTTTAGATATTCAATGGTTTTAGATTTATTTTGAATCTCACTTTGGTATCCAAGTAAATTTAAAATATTAATCGCAAAGTATGTATTGCTTATTGCTGAGGATAATGTTGAGTTTCCACCATATCCTCCATCTAGGTTAAGGCAATCCAATGTCCAGTTCTTAATTAACTCTGGTTCTGGTATTGATTTATTAATAAATCTATAACATTCGATTGCATAGAATGTGGATGCCATGCTAATTTGAGTAGAACTATTAGTTGGAGAGAATCCTCCAATTGATTGATAGGTTTTGTTAAGATATGTATTTATTTTATTTTCCAAGATGGATGTAAAATTGTAATCAAGATATGAAAAAGCTTTTAAAGCGTGAGAAAGCTTATAAATATCAATGTTGCTCTGGTTAAAAGCAAGATCTAATTTCATAGTTAAGTTAGCTGTGATTTTTGATATGTTTAATTCCAACTCGGGTATTTTGTAGTGGTCTATTATTTCTAAGGCTACTGCTGTCGCTTCGAAAGATACTTCTTCTTTATCAATCACAGAATTCGAAAATCCGTTAAATTCATCGAGTTGAGTTGACTTGACAAACTGAATTATGTAATTTTGTCGGGTTTTAGCTAACCCTAAAGGAATTACGGAAATTACTAACAAACAGATGAGCGTTATAGTTATTACTGAATGTGATCTTCTTTTCAATAGAGTCTAACCTCGTACTCAAACGCAAGCTTTTGTTTTTAAATTTATATTAGAATTAAAATCTATCGACTAGAAAAAGGATGTAAAATTGAAAAAGATGACCAATTTTGGCTTAAAAAATTTGACTTATATCTCTATATATCAAATTGGGATCTGATAGAAATTCTTCATGAGATATAAATAGTTGTTGAAAGGATGGTAGGCTCGCGAGAATAGCTGCACCACTGAAGGTTGCGAATTGTAGATTTGAGGGTATAAAAAATTTCAAGAGTTTTATTGGATCATCGGAGGTTTTAGTTCCATTCTGGCTGGATGATGTATCTGAGAGTTTTGTTCTTCCGCTTTCACCCTCGTCTAGGTGTTCTAAATTACTTCCACAAAACGGACAAAAAATTGAGCTTTCGTCCTCTATAGCTTTCCCACAATTCGAGCATAAGAGCGTGCTCTTTTTCTTTTCTGATCCTTTTTTAGTTAAATTAATCTTGAGTTGAGTTAGTTTCATTTTAGCTCCACAATTAGGACATAGATCCTTTCCAGGTTCTAATTCTACGAGTTCTCCACATTCAGGACATGTATCCTTAGTTTTGGGAGTTATCTCCATGTCTTTTAACTTTTTAGTTTCACCTTTAATTTCCTTTTCATTTTTTTTAGATTTAGTAGCTTTTTTGTTTGATACAATAGGAATTTTACCAAGTTGGGGAAGGTGGTGGTTTAATTCATATTTAAATCGCTCTTCAAGACCTGGATGGGAGAAATTTCCTCCGGAAAGAACCAACTGTGAAATAAGATCTCCCCAATAACTTTTATCTACACTCTGCAGGCAGTTGATTACCGCTTGTGGAATACTCGGAGAACTTGAGCCAAAAGAACTTGGATTAAATAGAATTTCTGGGGCTTCGTGAAGAATATGAGTGGGAATATTTACGGTAGACCCGTCGGGTAGGGAATAAGAATATTGATCATGTGAATGTGGAGGGCGATCAGTTGGATCAATTACATAGTAGCAGTTTCTCTCTTTTATTTCGCGAATAATTTCTTCTACCGCTGATGAAGCAATATTTATTCCTTCTCGCATCATTAAAGATTTTAAACTATTACTAATATCCATTCCTGCTAAATTTACTCTCTGAATCGCTTGATAGTTCATTTGACCATCGATTATAGGAGTAACCCATGTCGTTCCATCTCCACTCTCTACAACTAAACCTGTAGACAACCCTACCGAAAAGCAAGATAATATGGGAGAGGGTATCATAATCAAATATTGTGCTCCATGAGTTTCGTATAAAACTCTTGCGATATATTCCTTTGTTTCAGCTGGAACATAAGGGGATTCTATATACAAAACAGGATGTCCAGAAACGTTGTTTAATCGCAAAAGAGAATAGAATATGTGGTTTAAAATTTCGTAGTAGTCGTTCCAGTCCATGATAACACCACGTTGTATTGGATAGTTGACTTTTAGCACTCCTCTTAGTTTTTCGGCATCATCTCCAACATATATGTTTCTAGCTTCAACATCGTACATAACTGCTTTATATTTTTCGGTACCAGTTATACAGGGAAAACAAAAACGTGGATTAGTTTCTCCAGCATAACCTATTTTTACATAAGCGCTACCAATGTCTATTATAATGGGTGTTCCTATTATATTCGAAGCCATTATCCCTTAACTTAAAGATTTTATTTTAGTTTCTTTTTAATAATATAAGATTTTTCTTAATTAAATTTATTTTATTTTTAGCCAATAACCTTTTTTATTGTACTTTATTTTGGGGTTATAATTCATGATTTCGAAAGCTCAAATATCTTTCTTAAGATATCTTTACCACTTATCAATCCAATTAACTCTTTGTTATCATTTACTACAGGTAGTCTTTCTATATCATTTTTAAACATTAATTCTAAAGCATGAAATAAGGTATCATTCTTTTTTACGACGAAAGGATTAGGAGTCATTAGATCTTTCACTACCGTTTTGGGACTTTCTAATGATATAGCAAATCTGGCCAATCTTATATCTCTTTGTGTAATAATGCCAATTATTTTCTTGTGTTTTTGTTCGTTAACAACTGGGAACCCTCCAATTTTTTTCCTTAACATTATGAGTTCTGTTGCAGATATTTTATCATCTGGAGTAGCATACATTGGATCAGAGGTCATAACCTCACTAACGGTAAGATTAACAAACTTTTTTAAATCTATACCTTCCATTCTTACTTTCGATTGACCAGAAGTTATTATATAGAAATATAATTGAAAATAACTCTTTGAATTAAAATTTATTTATTCTTTACTAGATGAATCATTAATAAGTATTTCTTCTATTTTTGCGATAAGCTTTTCAGATTTAATATAGTAATTTAACAGAAATAAACCCCATTCGCTTAATTTAATCCACCCTCCTCCCCCTGGACCACCTTTCCCTGTAATTACCGGCGGAACGCCTGTTCTTTCTTCGATTCTTTTGAGAATGTTCCACGCGTACTTGTAAGAATAACCGCATTCTCTTGCAGCATTTGTAAGAGATCCACTCTGGTTTGTGTCTTCGTCAATATTTTCGTGGATTTTTTGCAGTAAATTAGCCCAACCTGACCCTAGAATATTATTACCTTCAAATTCTAGCCAAATTTTCAAGCCGACTTTAATTTTCGACTTTAAATCGTCTAGGTTTAGCTCAGATTTCATTACTATAAATATATAATGAGAAAAATTAAAAATTAGGGTTTTTTTTTAAAAATAAGTTTTTGGAGATCTCACACAATGTTCTTCTCGAATAGAAATACTATTAAGAAGGGTAAGGAAGTTTTAAGGGGACTATTCTATTTTAAAGAGGATGGAATGCTCGATTGCAATCAATATATATTAATTAACGAGAGCCATGGAGGAGAAATTGCGTTATTTGATGCGGGAAACGGTATCTCTTTTAACGGATTAATCAAGGGGATGGAACAACACAGTTTAAACTATAAGAACATAACTAAAATCTTTCTAACACATGAGCATGTTGATCATTGTCTTGGTGTGTATTCTATTTTAAAACTATTCGACAATAAATCCCCTAAAATTTATGCGTTTGGAGATACAGCTAATATTCTTCAAAGGGGTTTAGAACATAAAATTTTTCCTGATAATTTAGGGATATCTGCTAGTATGTTCGGAGTTTCCATCGTTCCTGTTGAGGTTATTGAACTAGACCAATCGAGTAATATTAAAATTGGTGATAATTTTGAATTTGAAATAATAAAAACTCCTGGTCACTCATTAGGATCCGTAACCTACTATGACCAAAAGAACAAAATATTAATTCCCGGAGATCTCGTATTTTGTGGCGGAAGTTTTGGAAGATATGATTTTTCAGGAGGATCTCTCGTAGATCTTAAGAAATCTATTAATTTAGTCAATCAATTAGATGTCAAATATCTCCTCCCAGGACACATGGGAATTAGCGATTCTGGAAATCAACAAATCGCACTATCCTACCAAATGATCTCTTCGTTGGGTGCTTATTATTAGAATCTAATTTGGATATTATATAAAGTTTTAAATGAAATTCCCCATATATTATTTAACCGAATTTTACTTAATACTAAAACATAATAAAAATAATGGTTTGTTTTTATGCCTGAAAATAAATACAAAACCGATAAAGTTATTTTACGGAATTACCCCAAAGTGATCTTCTTTTGGCCCTTATTCTTGACTTCGTTTATTGCGTGGTGCATACAAATTATATACGATACGATTCTTCCGCTAGAACAGGAACCCTTAGGATGGCTAGGAATCTTCTGGTTTATAGTGTTTTTCACTAATCTCTTTGTAGTAAGTTTCGATGTTTCATCTTCAAAGTTTTTTATCCTACTATTAATCGTAGTCGTTGGTGTTTTACTAATCATTTTTTTAGTCGTTCCATACGTTTCATTACCCGCATTACCTGGAGGTGAATTTAATCCTGGTCTGACAACAATTTTTTACTTTCTAATGTGGATAATTTTCGCGTTTATACTCGGATTTATACTTCTGGGCGTGCACTTTAATTATTATAAAATCGAAAGGAACGAGATATATCACAATAAAGGAATTTTTAGTTCCGCTGAGAGATATCCTGTAAAAAGTCTACGAATAAGAAAGGAGATAGCTGATGTATTTGAGTATTTTGTTCTTAGAGCTGGATCCCTAACACTTTTACCAGGTAAAGCTGATGAAGTAATTACGCTTAATACTGTGTTGAATATTAATAAGAGGGTCAAACAACTTGATTATTTATTAAGCGACATAGGGGTAGAACCAGACGAGTTAGATAATATCTAAGAATTTAGTAGTTTTAAAAGTTTTTTTTTCTTTTTTCCTTATCATTTCATAATATTTATTTTCGAAACTAATGACAGCCCTACATTGTGTTAATATTTTCTACAAATGAATAGTGTATAGAAAAAATTCAAATGATTTGGTATACTTACTAACAAGAAACATGTTTAACGAAGATGAATTCGAAAATTATCCAAACTTTTTACCGATTCTTTCTCGTTTTAATAAATTCGAGTTAAAAGGAAAAAGAAGTAAGCTCGAAAAGATAATTGAAGACTTAGAAAAGCATTTGAAAGAAGGAAAAAATCACTCAATAATAACTTACATATTTAGTATAATTGCCGAGGAAGACTTCGATTTATTAAATTCAAGAGGAGAAATTTTTCAAAAGGTCTCAAATCTTTTAAATTCGGAAAAGGAAGATGTTAGAATAAATTCAGTGATAATCATCGGATTTTACATGAAAAATAGTAAAAATCAATTAGATTCAATCGTTCAACCATTTCTAAAAAAAATCGCAGATAAATCTAAAGATGTTAGAAATAATGTACACATTTTTCTCCAGGAGTTCACATCGACATTAACAGAACCAGCTCTATTTGATAGAGAAAAATTGATAGATGCACTTACTTTAGAAGAAAAGAACCCTGATAATGCCCTAAATCTGCTGAAGATTTTAAATAAAGTTCAATTTCTCTCTTTTAGCCAATTGTTTAAAGTGCGAGATGCTATTATTTCGATTTTGAATAATACCTCGGAAAAAGCCACTCCTCAGATAAAAGATGAAATTCTAAAGTTATTAGTAAATCTATATAATCTTGAGGAAAGAGAGGATACCTCTAATATAACAATCAAGGAATTATTCAATTTGGTAAGTGATATTGGGATTTTAATGAAAACATCATTAAAGACGATTAATCAATTTGAAAAGAAGAACTTAAACCAGTATCTAAATTATATAAGAAAATCTGAATATCATGAACATGAAATTTATTTCTACATAAAAAAAAATAGTAAAATAATGGTGTATGAATTTGAGAAGGAGGTAATTAATAAAATCTTTAACACAGATAACAAAATCAACTCTAATTCCTTATTCAAGTACTTTTTTGGTATTAGTGATGATCTCAAAGAGATTATCTCTATAATTACGATGTTAATTAAATTTAAACATACCACTGGGTATATATCTGAATTGGGAAACTTTTATTCTGATAGCTTTTTACTTAAAGAATTTCGACTTAAATTACAAGAAAAAGGCATGATTTCTCTTAAGCAATATGATTACTTACCAGAAAAATTTGTTATGCGAATTATTGATAAAATCAATGAATTGCACAATCATGAGCTCCTTTTTGGAAAAAATGACAAAGTATTTTACTCCTTGAGCAAAATTAAAAAACAGATTACTTCAAAAGCTTCGGTAATATCCTCAATTGATTTAAAAAATTATAGAGATCGCTTGCAAAGACATCATTTTATTACACTTATAAAAAACCTGCCCAAAGATTATCTTACAAAATATCGTAAAGGTACTGTATGGTTGACCACAATTGGAGAGCAGAAAGTGCTGAAAGAAATAAATAATTCTAAAATCATAGGATTTGTTGATTTAGAGAAAATATCAAGGGATCTAAACATTAATCCTCTATTATTAATGGATGTTTTAAATGTGAACATAGATGAGAGAAGTGGAATATGGAACAAGGAGAAAAAAGTATTTTACTACTCTAAATTCATCAAAAATGAAATTGTTAAAATACAGAAGGTAGAAAAGCAAGAAGAAAAGCAGAAGTTAGTAATTGATCTGTCTAACCGTTTAAATATAGATAAAAACCACATTCTTTCCAAAATTGATGAAAATTTGAAACTAATAGGAGAAGAAATTTTAGCTAAAGACCACATCAGATTAGACGATTATTTAGAAAAAACTGGAATGAGGCTAGATATGTTTTTAGACTATCTTAATACTGAATTAGAACTTGAATATATAAAACGAGGTAACGACTTATTATTTAGCAAAAAGAAAATTCAAGAAGCCAGGAATGATGTAAAGAAAGAAATTCTTGAAGATATAGAAAGAAAAGAATATTTAGATTTAAGTAGTTATGATTTACAGGCAGATATCATTAAAAGTATAATTGAAGAGCTTCAAGAAGAACGCGGGATTTTGGGAATAATACAAAAACATGACCACTCCCTCTATTTTTACACAGAAATTGGTCTAAAAAACATAATGTTGCAAAAAAAGTATACATTTTCATTATCAGAGTTATTTTACGATAGCGACCTTTCTGAAAAGGATTATAATTCCCTGACCGCGATTTTTCAGTCGTTAAAAGACTCAAAAGGCCTATCTGGAGAATTTAACAAGGAAACTCTTACTTTTACTAGTAATGAATACATTTTTAATCAAAGTTACGAGAATCTCGTCAAGGATTTCGGTAATTTAGTTAACTCCTACAACGACATTTTTAAGTCAGAATTTCAAACGATAAAGGAGATTTTAACCAAAACGGACGAAATAATATTTCCACAGGAGATTAAGTTAATTCAAGAAAAGATTGACAAAATAAACGATATTTCAATAAATTGGGAGAGTAAACTAGAAGCTTTTATCTCGAAAGCAACCGTTAGTATGCTAAGCAAGCAGGGATTGACTTTAAAACAATATAGAGCGTTTTCTAATTCATTGATAAAAGAAAGGGAAGTTATAAATTTTAGAGAAGATCCAGATGTTATCGACTTTAGAGATCAATTTAGAGTATGGATGAGTAGATTTTACGAGTTGGAGCAGAAATATCCTGTAGTTATTTACCACCAGAAAAAACTCCAACGAGATCCAAATGACGAGGAATCAAAAACACAGCTAATAGAACTAAAGGAAAAATTAGGTTTAAGTTAGGGGCTCTATCCTATTCAAAAGGCTTATTCCTTTCGGATAACTGGGAAATATACTCATCGACATTTATTTTAGTATCAGTATTTATTTTATAGGTTTTCGGATTTGTAATTCCGTTTAAATCCAAGATTCCCTCCTCCTTCAAAAAACTTAAACTACGCCATATAAAATTAATTTTTGACCGATTTGACGATTTAATATTGTTGCAACGCCGGATTCTTTTTGTGTTTACAATATATACATTGTTATCAATGAGTTTATTTATTGCTTCGAGAGTTTCTTTTAAGTTTTTTAGGAAAAAGTCCATGTGATAGAAGATCCCTCTTATATAAAGGAAATTTAAAACCGTGATAAAAATCTATTTTGCATTAAGTTTAATGTAAATTTTTTAGCATATGAAAATATGATTTATGTTTTTTAAACATTTTTCTTCACTCTTCAATCAGCGTTTACTTAGTAAGTATGGCATTTTAATAATTAAATTGACATAATTTGAAAAGAATTTAAAGTTTATGTGCATTAAAATAAAGAAAAAACTGAATCCTAAAATTTAAGCGAATTTCTTTATTTGGTTTGTTCCTTAATGGTTTTAGCAAAAGAATAGAATCGTCGTCTAATGACGGAATACTCGCTTTCCGCAAAAGACTAAAATGCATCCAATTTCATCTGCTCTTTTAATAACTTCGTTGTCTCTCATAGAACCTCCTGGATTGATAATTGCTTTTGCTCCAGCTTTACATGCAGCTTCTAATCCATCTGGAAATGGAAAAAAAGAATCAGTGCCCATATATGAATCTTTCAAATCTGATCTATGCCCTAATTCAATTGCTTTCTGAATGGCTAACTTAACTACGTGTACTCTGCTTTGCTGGCCAGATCCTATTCCAATTGTATAAAACACATCGTTCTTTAATTGACAAAAACATGCAGAGTTGGATTTAGCCCACTTTGACACTATATAAGAAAAAATTAACGCTTCTTTATCTTTTTCAGACGCTTTTAATTTGCTCACTACATTCCATTCTTTTATTACTGGTTTGTAATCGTATTCTTGAGCGAGAATTCCCCCTAATACACTCTTCAGCTCGTGTGACTTATATATCTCTTCCTTCTTATGCAGAAAGTCAACATATTCTAAAATAATTAAATTTTGTTTCTGTTTAAGGACATCTAATGCTTCCATAGAAAACGATGGTGCTAAAATCGCTTCTACGAATATTTTTTTCTGGTTAATGATGTAATCTGCGCTTTGCCCCGTAAATTCTTTATTTAATCCCCAAACGCCCCCAAAAGCTGAGATGGGATCTGTATTTAGGGCGTATTGCACTGATTCTAGCTGATTTTTCTTGGATATAGCTACGCCATTTGGGGTAGAATGCTTTAAAATTAATGTGACATAGTTTTCTTCTCCAAATTCTAATAACATTCGCATGCAAGTATCAATATCTAAATAATTATTGTAGGATATTTTCTTTCCATGGATTTTTGTTAAATTATGTAATCCGTACCTCTGCGAATTGTCTCTATAATATGCTGCCGCCTGATCCCAATTTTCTCCATATCGAGTATCGCTAACCTTTTGGTATTCTTTTACCAAGACTTCATCCATGATACTAGGGGATCCTTGGTAATTGCTTAGATAATTCGCAATTAAAGCGTTATATTTGGCCATAAGAAAAAATACTTCCTTTGCAAAGTCTCTTTTGGTTTCTAATTGAACTTCTGAATATCTTCTTAATTCTTCTAACACTTTATCATATTGTTGAGGATTTGACACTACAACCACATCATTAAAGTTCTTTGCAGCAGCTCTTATCATTGTAGGCCCTCCAATATCGATCATTTCAAGAGCAGATTCCAAATTCACCCCGGGTTTTAAAATAGCTTCTTTAAAATCATATAAATTACAAACAACCATATCTATAGGAGAGATATCGTATTTAGCAGCATCTAGTAGGTCGTCCTTGTGTTCTCTTCGAAATAGTATGCCTCCTTCTATTTTCGGATGTAAAGTTTTTACTCTTCCGTCAAACATTTCAGGACTATTTGTATAACTCGATATTTGAGTGAATGGAATCCCATATTTTTGTAAAATTGAGCCGGTACCTCCTGTAGACAATAATTCGTAATTGAATTCTTCCACTAACGCTTTAGCGAAATTTGAAATCCCTTCTTTGTTAAACACACTAATTAGTGCCTTTTTTTTTACTTTCATTTTGAGTTATTAAAAATTTAGTTACACAATAACAAAAAGTTGAGGATATGTAAGAATTTATTGGTAATACATTAATAACCCAGAAATTAAAAAAATCAATATTTAAAACATAATGAAAAGCTAGGATACTACAACTTATAAGGTATTTAAAATTGATAATATTTACCTAAAAGATCATGGGGCCGGGCTTCACGTTGTCCTGCGTAAGACACAACACCAATCTTTGCTTTTTTCATTTCGGATATATTTGTTGCCCCAGCGTAAATCATTGAATTTCTTAAACCTTCTTTAAGAGAGTCTAAAACTCCGTCTAGATCTCCAACAAAAGGAACATAGTCTGATACTCCTTCAGGAAGTGTTTTTGATCCTTCAGTATATCGATCTGAGATGTAGTCCGAACGAGCTTCTTTTGAACCCATTCCACGGTAGATTTTTACCTTTCTGCCTTGGATTGTGTCGATATAACCTGGACTTTCTGTACATCCCGCAAAGTAATGACCAGACATTATAAAATCCGCTCCAACTGAGATAGCTTTTGGTGGATCTCCTGTGTTTTTAAAACCTCCATCAGCAATTAATTTTATTTTTGGATTGTATTCTGCTATTGCATCAGCGATTTGTGCCGTTGCAAATAGAGTAGGAGCTCCTACTCCAGTTTGGATTGAGGTTGTGCAAATCGATCCGGAGCCCATCCCTACTTTCAACGCTATAAATTTTTCAAAATCTAAAGACTTGTTCGTTAGAAGATGTTCTGCAGCGTCATAAGTTCCAATATTCCCTAACACAAAATAAGAATCTAATAGTTCCATTAATTTAATAGTTCCTGAGATGTCTCGTTCTTTGTAAAACTCCGCTACATCAATAAAGAAGAAGTCCACATACCTATCTAACTGCTTTAAGTAATTTTGTAATTCTAATTGTTCAGGAAACTTTGGAGATAATGCTTGTGCGCATAATAAATGACCATCCTCGTCCTTTGAAGCAAGAGGAAATTCAGGTTTTAGATCTTTTGTTGTAATTAACCCTTTTAAGTATCCATTTTCAATAATAGGTAATTTTTCAATTCGATGTTTATACAACTTTTCCAAAGCTTCCTCCCTCGAGGCCCCTGGTTCAATTGTAATCACATCTTTTGTCATGAAATCCTTGACCATTCCTTTTTCTATTTCCTCTTCAAGATAAGGAATATCTCGTTTAGTAAATATACCGCAAACTTTGTTGTTACCATCTACTACGACTATACCGCTTATACCGTGAACTTGCATTTTGTGTTTTGCCTCGTGGATATATGAATTATCACTAATAGTTGCAACATCGTCAATTACGAACGCTCTGGCGCGTTTTACTTTACGGCACATCTCAATCTGTTTTTCATACGAGCAGTTTCGATGAAGAACTCCCAAACCTCCCAACAACGCCATCCTAATCGCCATTTCCTCCTCCGTTACCGTATCCATGGCTGAGCTGAAAATAGGTACATTAAAATGATATTTTCCTAAGCTCGATGACATATCAACTTCGAATGTTTTCGTGTAACCAGGCAAAATTAAAAAGTCATCGAATGTTCCAATCAAATTTTGGTGATGGGATTTTCTGCGGAAATAATCTGAATTCAAAATACTCTCCTTTTTGATAATAATTTTGATTTATAATAAATGGGATTCGAGGTATAAAAATTTTATTACTAACCAAATTTAATAAAAAATCTTACTCATCCATAATTCTGAGTCGGTTTTTAGATTAAAAAATGGGAACTTATTTTTCTTTTAGACTTATGTCCATTTTAAATTCTCTATTCTGCAATTCCTTGACGATTAGTTCCCCATCAATAGCTGATTCAACAGGGAATGCTCCTTTTTCGGTCTTGCCATTAGCCATCATAATCGCTACAATGGCTGCGTCCCATCCAGTTGTTCTTTACATTGCTGTAATCCAGTAGCTTCATCGTAAAAATCCACGAGATCAAGCATAATTTCTGTTTCATTTCCGTTTTTTGTGCCATTGCAACTTATTCGAATGACTACCAAATCTTTTTCAGCTGGATTTGTAACCAATGGCTCAAATAACCTATGAAAAACATCGCGTGGAGCAATTTGAGTGTTCTTTACATTAATAGGAGTTGTGTCAAGCAGTCCTAAATCCCAAAACGCTCTAAGTTGCGAATAATGTCCCGGATATCTCACCGTTTTGTTCTGGTAAGTCTTGAGTTTTCCTTCAAAAGTCCAAGGTGCCGTTAAGACACCTCCCCCAGTAGTAAACACCTTTAACTTTCCATTTGGAGGCGGAAAATCTATCTCTTCTAATTCTCCAAAAGGTTAGATCTCAACAAGCTCTCTATCTCTCAAGAAGTAAGTAGATTCGGCGTATTCGTTAGTTAATCCTTCAATATTAAATGTTAGCAAGTAATTGAATGGCGGTTTTGGATTTTGAGGAAGACCTCCATCATACATCAATACATCTCTTGGATCGTCCAATAATGACATACAATACACGCATAGAGAAGTTCCCATGTCTGGAACCTGACCGTTGACCGGGATTATGCTTATTCCTGCCTTTTTAGCATCCTCGTGAAGTTTTAGCTGTTCCCTTACAATATTGGTGTTCCCTCCAAGGTCGCACATATTGCTTTTTGCTTTTATAGCGAGTTTTGCTATGTTTAAGTTATAATAGTAAGGGACTACGCTCAGGAAAGAGTCGGTTCCCCTTAAAAAGCTAAGCAAATCCTCTATTTCTAACAATTAACCTAAAAGGTTTTACTATCTCATCAGAAATTAAGCCATTTACTTTATCTGATGCTTATTTTGCTTGGGCTAGATCTCTATCTCCAATTCTCCCTTCCTCTGCGTCTCCATTTACAGCCATATCAAATGTAGCCACAGTCCCCTGTCTTCCCGCACCAATTACGGCATATCTATAAATCATCTATAAATGTCACCACAAATAATAACATATCCAGTTTTGCAGGCCATTTTACATCCTTGTAACATTTTTTCTTGGCATATTCCTAATTTTTGGGTCATTTATTAACGCGTCTAAAGACTTTAAGAACATTTCCCTGTCCTCCTTTATGTTCTGGGACTCGTAATAACAATAATTTACCATGTGATCATTATACACTTCCGAGGTAACATTATCTCCAAGATTCGCAATAATTTCTCTTTCCTCTATAAGATTTTCTACTGGTGATAACAATTCAAATTTTCCCTTTTTCCATTCCTCCCACAAATCTGAATAGGGTACAATATTTAATGTTCTAAAACGAAAGGCAGTTGGATTTATTTCTGTTAACACCCTTGCCGTTTCTTTAGTATGTATTTCAGAGTATGCTTTTCCTCCTAATCCCAAAATAACATATAAGCTTAATCTTATTCCTGCGTTCAATATTCGCTTACCTGCTTTAATCATTGATTCCGTGTTTGTACCTTTTTTCATCATTCTTAGTATTTTACTACTCCCGCTTTCTAATCCCATATACATAATAGTGAGACCCGCATTAGCTAAATCTTTTAGTTCGTCATCAGATTTTCTTAAGATGTCTAAAGCTTTAGCGTAACAACTAATCCTAGGTACATTTTTCAGATTTTCTCTGATGTATTTAATAATTCTTACCAAATAATCCGTAGGAGCAGAAGTTGGATTCCCTCCAGCCAAGAACACTGGAAAGCCGTGATAATTACGTTCTATATAATAATTTATATCTCTAATAACATCTTTAATTGGTCTAATTTCATAATCTTGAACAATTCCATACATTCCTCTATAGGTTCCGCAAAAACGACAACGATTCCAGCTACATCCCCCTGTTACAGGAATTAAAACTGCCATTGAGCTTCCTTCGACAGGAGGTCTAATAACAATTTGGCTAGCAGGAATTTTAACGAAAGGTTTTTCGGTCATGAAGTTAAATTGTATTTCTTTGCTAAAATCTAAAATAATTAAAAATTCTTCCAATAAAGGTTTAAGGATTTATTAACATTTGACGCAGTTTAATATTATTTGTTTGCCCTTTCTTAAATCTGCGATAATTAAGCTTAATTCCAAGGTTATTTTTATAAAACCTCTGTCTTAGAAAACTAAAATGTTTTAGAAGGTTTTAAAGCTCTAACGCTTAAAATGTTGCATCAGTACAACTTCAAAAATATTGAATTGTAAATTGCATGGTTAATAATCACGCATGTAGATATAATCACAAAATTCGTTAAAGAATAGCTTTTCTTCTTTGTTTAAGTCTGGATAAATATCTTTTAAATAGTTCTTGGCTTGTTCGATTAAATTTTTGGAGAAATGTTCTGCTATGACAATTGAATTAGTTTCTGCGAAAATTTTCTCAACATCTTTTACATCCGTTTTACTTAAACTCTTTTTGTGGTATATTTCATTTAAAATTCTTGACTGCTCTTCGTCTGTATTTTGCAAAGATAATATGTACGGAAAGCGTTTTTTCTTACCCTTTATGTCGCTTTTCACATCAAGAATATCATCTCTTATAGCGTAGGCTTGTCCAATTCTAATCATCGCTTCAGAAAGGGGTTTGATTTGGTAATGAAGGTTTCCTCTAGCTAGAATAGCTCCGATTTTCACTGATTTCTCAAATAACCTAGCTTTCAACATTTCTGCCAAATTAAGATATTGTTCTAAAGTCATTGTAATATTATTATATTCCATATAAGCTTCTACGATCTGTCCTTTCATTAAAAAATTTAAAGCTTCGATATATTCATTTATGGCCATAATTTTTAGATTTTCTGGAAATTTGGCGTTTTTTATCACATCCAAACCAAGCATGTATCCATAACTACCGCCTAAAATGCTCATATCTCTTCCATACATTGTGGAAAGTTGTTCTTTATTCGTATTTTCTTGATTTTTTAGTATCATGTTTAACTCGTCTTTTAATTGGATATGAAAAGTTGGTACTCCTCGCCTAACTATGTCATCATCAATAAGATCGTCATGGATAACATGACCATTGTGTAATAATTCCACGGCTAGGGAAACTTTTCGAATTTCTTCGATTTGACTGCCTAGATATATTGGATTAATTATCCCTTTAAATGAAGCTATTAGTAAAATAGCGTTAATTCTTTTAGCTCTATTATTTGCAGGTATAATGAACGCCTCTAGTTGATTTAAAAAATCAGTTACTAACAAATCTTGTTCGATATTATTCAAATTGTGGAATAATTTCTTTAGTTCTTCATCAACTGCGCTCTTTTCACTAGTAATAAACTCATCAATCATTTTCTTTTTTTATTAGAGTATAATTTACTCAATTGTATTTCTTGATATTAAAACAGTAAATATTATAATAAATCTTTTTGTTTTAAGCCGTTAAAATCGATAATATATACAATGAAGTTTAAAATCAGATGTTCTAATCAAACAATATAGGCAAATTGTCTATTCTTCTTTAGCCAAAATGATAAAAATAATTTAATAATTAATTAGAATATCAGTTTATACCGTAAAATCAAACTGATGTAGGTGGTAAAAAATTAAACTAGCAGTAATTTCGGATACCCATGATCATATGAACAACATTTTAAAAGCCGTCTCAATCATGAATGAGAGAAAAGTGGATGCATTGATCCATTGTGGCGATTATGTAGCTCCGTTTGTAAAAAGGTGGTTTAATAAATTAAATGACCCTATAAAGGAACATTTTTATGGAGTTTGGGGGAACAATGACGGGGAGCGAATCTTTTTAAGAGAAAATCTTGGTCAAATTTGTAAATTAGTTGAAAATGGACTCGAGCTAATCGAAGAGTTTGAAGGAAAAAAAGTATACGCGTCACACATGCCCAAACCTGATGTAATCAATGCTTTAGCAAACTCAGGCAAATTTGACGCTGTTTTATCTGGGCATACACACCAATTTGTAAACGAAAAACACGAAAATGGTGTCCTAATCCTAAATCCTGGTGAAGCATGTGGTTATCTTACTGGTAATGCAACCTTTGCTATAATAAATACAGAGAATATGAAATGTGAAATAATAGATATAGTATAATGCCTAATTTTATACTTTTTTCTTAATTTATATGAATAATCTGACAATTTTTATTGAGTGCTTCAATTTTAAATAATTATGAGTTCAAATCTACCATTAGATCACATAAGAATTCTTGATCTTACAAGAATGCTCCCGGGTCCTTATTGCACAATGATATTAGCAGATTTAGGAGCTGAAGTTATACGGGTAGAAGACCCAAGTTTTCCTTACGCTAATCCACCTCCTTTTTTCCAAAAAGGTCGTCATCGCGTAAGTGCATTTAATTCCATTATTATGAGAAATAAAAAATCGATGCACCTTAACTTAAAAAAGAAGGAAGCTAAAGAAATTTTTTACAAATTAGTGAAGACTTCAGATGTAATTATTGAAACTTATCGCCCAAAAATCGTAGATAAGCTAGAAATAGATTATAATACGGTTTCAGAATTAAATCCTTCAATTATATTTTGCTCCCTGACTGGATATGGTCAGAATGGTCCTTACGAACAAATTGCGGGTCACGATTTAAATTACATTGGAATTTGCGGAATGTTAAATCTAAATCGAGATCGTACGATGGAAGGTACTAATGGGGCAGTTAACAGACCAATTGTACCGGGTATACAAGCGGCTGATGTTGGTGGTGCGTTAATTGCTACTATCAGCATTTTATCAGCTATAATTGAAAGAGATAAAAATCCTGAACGAAGAGGACAATATCTTGATATCGCCATGATGGAAAGCGTTTTTTCTTTTATTCCAATGGAAGCTGCGGTGAATTTCTCGAAAAATCTAAACGATGGCATCATTACTGAAAATATTTTGCAGGGAAATGTACCCTACTATTCAACTTATAGAACAAAAGACGATAGATTCGTTTCGGTGGGTGCAATTGAAGTAAAGTTCTGGAGAGAACTATGTAAAGGTTTAAACAGAGAGGACTTAGTTCTCAAACAAATGGCACAAGGAAGTGAGCGGGAGTATGTTTTTAGCGAACTGCAAAATGAGTTTCTCAAAAAAACTCAAGAAGAATGGTTTCAAATTTTTAAGGATTTAGATGCGTGTGTTATGCCCGTAAAAACTTTTGAAGAAGCTCTTGAAGATTCTCAGGTTAAAGCACGTGAAATGGTAACCTATTTAGATCATCCAAAATTGGGCAAAATTCCAAATATAGCTTCTCCTATAAAGATGTCTAGGACAAAGTTATCCATTAGATCCTTAGCTCCTAAACCCGGGCAACACACAAAAGATATCCTCTCGAAGTTGAACTATTCTGAAGACCAGATTAGGAATTTTAAGAAGTTAGGTGTGATTTGATCTCAACGCGTTAAAATTAAATAATAATACTAATTTCACTTTAGTATTGAAGCTAACGAATATCAATCTTTTAAAGCTCTCTTAAGGAATCCTACTAATAACAAAATATTATGGAGCAAGATAAAGAAAGTATCACTAAAAAAAGTGATAAGAAGGAATCTAGATTAGTTTTGAACAATGATCAACGACAATTGTATCAAAAAAAGATCCTTCTATATTTGACAATTGGATCGTTTATTTGGCTAATGAGTGAGATATTCTTTTCTTATCTATTTCAATTTCAAGAGGTTAATAGGTATTTCTTCACCTTGTATCCCATATTTATCGCCTTCTTCGTTATATGTTTTTATATTTACTTTATTTTATCAAAACATGAAAGGCATAATCTTAGTTTATTTACTTTTTTTGTCTTAAGCTTTTTAGCGGGAACAATCCTTCTTCCATTTTCTCTATTTTTACCGTTTATAATTATTCAAGTACATATGTTTGTATTTCTGATATTTGCAACGTCGGGAATTGTTCTTGTAATTGGAGTGATTTTAGGAAACCAATTTTTTTTTGAAAACACATTATGGCGTCATATTATTTTGTTTATAGGTTTAATGGGAATTGTTGAAATAATCTTCGTTCTTTTATTTAACATTCAAAATTTTTTCTTAACCATACCGTTGATCACTGCAGAGATCATAGCAGTGGGGCTCCTTCTTTTATATTATGGACCTATAATTATTAAAAAGTCCGAATCGTCCTCGTGGAGTTTCGTTCAATTTAAATTACAATCTTATTTTCTTTTAATTCTTGTAGGATTGTTAATTACAGCCATTATTGTCCTTATAATTATTGTATTATCAATTATTGCAGGTGACGCGGTAGATATCTCTGGCTTCGGAGACTTTTTCAATGCTTTTACCCCCTCATATAGAAGAAAAAAGAAAAAGAAGGAAGATCTGCCCAAATAGACTTTCTTAAAAAGTTAAAGAAATAAGTTCTAATTTCACTTCATTTGGACATAATGTTTATCTTATCTTCTAAGGATAAACCAAAAGAATTTAAGAAAATCTATTTATGAAATATTTAACAAAAGAAATAATACTACCAATTTATTATGAATAAACCAGTTATCTTAAAAGCCGAAGCATACAAAACTATCATATTATATGCAAGTAGGTATGCAAATAGTGCAATTCCTTCAAAAGATTGGAGAGAAATATATGGTATTTTAGTTGGATACGCTGATAATGATTACGTATACGTAGAGAGAGCTGAAGCGCTAACCTTTGGTCACTCAACAGATGTACAATTGGACGAGAAGCATTACGGATTTATAGCAGAAATAGATGAAAAATTAGTTAAAGAAGGCAAAGGGTATTACGTAATAGGTTGGTTTCATTCTCATCCCGGTTTAGGTTTATTTTTTTCTTATATAGATTTAATTAACCAAATTGGTTTTCAAGGTAAAAACGAAGATGCTATTGGTTTAGTATTTGATCATACGCTTTTAGGAAAAAAAAAACATCACGATCCTGCGGAAAATTTAACAGATGTGGTAAAGTATGAGACTGGTTTTGAAGTATACAGGATAACGGATATTATGATGGATATTAATAGTCCAGAATTTGACGAAAATTATCATAAAGTAGAGTATTATGTTGAGGGTCTAAACAAATACTTTTTTGCTAATTTAATGTCGGAAATCTCAAGTCTAGTCTCAGCAGGAAAGCCATTGCAAGAAGCTTACCGTGAATCCAGATTAGAAATGGATTTCAATCGAGAAAATAATGAGAATGACGCGTATGAATACGAAATTCCGTCAAAAATCGATTCAGGTTTTAAGTTTTTAAGCGAAATACCTAAGGCTCAGAATGTAGAATTCTCACCTAAAGAGATGTTTTTAGATTATGAAACGACTAAAATGGACAAGGATACATCGGAACTAACTGAAAGGGCGGAGACCTATATTTTTCAGGGAACAAGGGCTTTTTTGAAAAGAGATACATTCACTGGTGTAGAAAATTACAAAAAGGGAATCGATATATATAAATCTCTGAATAGATATAACAGAGCTTTAGAATTAATACGACAACTAATCGATCAATGTGTTAAAACAAATCACTATGTTTTAGCAAAAGAATTTAACGAAGAACTTTACGACTTAGCCGAACAGAATAGAATGAATTATTTCCTTGGTGAGGCATATTATCTAAAAGGTTATCTTGACATGAAACAATCTGATGGACTTAGTCTAGAGGAGAACTTGAAAAATATGGAAAAAGCTGCCATAATTTTTACAAAAGAAGAAGATTTCGCTGGGGCTGGTACCACTTTTCATAAAATTGGTACTGTCTTTCAGAATAAATTAAATCGAATTGATGATGCTTGCTTGTTTTATAGAGAGGCGATCGAAAATTACAATCAAGCTATACTTAAAACCCATCCGTTAAGAAAATCATTGTGGAACACAGAATTCTTGATACAAAAAATTAATGAACTTAAGGATCTAGTTGAAGATTTATTACCCCGCTTACAGAACAGAGATCTTAGCACTAAAATTAAAGAAGACTTACGAAAAATCACATACAACTTCTAAATAATAGGATTCCTCTTTTAACAATACAGAAAGAATGGTAAAAAATATATTTTAATGTTAATTATAATACTCAGTTTATTACATCTTTTTCTTAGGTGAAAGTTATCCCAAGACGTAAACAAAAAATAAAATACTCTCGCAAGCTTGCATGTAAGCACCTTGAACCTAAAGGAGATATTAGCAATAGCCTTCAGCCATTATGTATATGTTCTGAGAGGGAATTAGTCTTAGGAACGAAAGCTTATGTGTGTCAAGTCTGTGATCTATATGTCCAAACCAACAAAAAGATTTCGGAGGTTTACGACGAGAGTAAATTTGAAGCTGATAAGAAAGTTAAAGAACAGAAGATCAAATTGGAAGAATATGAACTAGAACAACTGAAGGGAGAGGAAGAAATTGATCTTTCAATAGACGAGTTTGAAGAACAAGAAGAGGTCATTACTAAATACGAGAAACGAAAAGCTGGCAAAGATGAATTAGAAAGCGAAGAATTGGGTACGCTTGAATGTCCATTTTGCGGTGAGGTAGTTAATGATCTGCCAGAACATGTTCAAACTTGTGAATTTGCGCCGGATGATGTTGATTTAGACGATATAATTCCTAAGAAATCAAAGAAAAAGCAAAAAAGAAAAAGAAAATCTTCTGCTTCCTCTAGTAAAGAACCTACTGATAAAGGAGCTAAAAAAACAAAAGAATGTCCTTATTGTGGTAAATCTTTTCAAAGGTTAGGAAGACATATTAACTCATGTCCGAAGAGACCTGCCGATGCAGATGAAGATGAGGAAGAAGAGGAGGGGGAATAGACTTTAAATACGCTTTTTCTTAAAAAAACTTCACAAATCTATCCAAAATGGTTTTACATAAACAAATATATTATTGTGAACCTGTTTTCAGACCTCCCAGCGAAGCTCGCTCGCTTTTAATTCAATTAACTGAAGGATGCACTTATAAGTGTGCTTTTTGCGTTTCAAATCTTAGGAAAAATTTTAAAATAAGGGATATAGAAGATGTCAAAATAGATTTAGATATTGCCCGTAAGATATACGGACCAGGAGTACGAAGAATTTTCTTTTTAGACGGAAACGCAATGGTAACTCCTCCTGAAAAATTACTTACTACGATTAACTATGCCTATGAGCTATTTCCTCGTCTTGAAAGGTGCGCTGTTTACGCTCATGCAAAAGATATATTAAAAAAAGCTCCTAATCAATTGGAGGAATTATCTAAAGCAGGGTTGAGAATTGCATATGTAGGATTCGAATCGGGATACAACGCATTATTAGAACGAATAGACAAGCACGCAACTAAGCAAGATTACATTAAGGCGTCAAAACGCTTAATGGAAGCAAATATTATGTTATCAGCGACATTTATTAACGGACTTGGAGGTACAAATAATCACGAATTATCCAGAACGCATGCTGAAGAATCTGCTGATTTAGTAAATGAGATTTGTCCAATGGACGAGAGAATATGGTATATAGCATTTCTGTCGTTAATGGTTCCTTCAGGTACAGAAATATTCAATCAAAAGATCCGAGGAGAATTCAACGAAATGAACGCAACTGAAATACTCGAGGAATTACTTATTTTTATGGAAAACATAAATTTCCAAAACAAAAATGCTAATTGCGTGTTCAGGAGCAACCACGCGAGTAATTACTTGCCAATTAAAGGCGTATTAGAAAGAGATAAACAGAAGATAATTAAAGTTATTAAGAAGGGCATCTCGAATCCAAATATATTACGTCCTGAATTTTACCGCGGTTTGTAGTTTACTAATTATTCGAATTGGTTAAAAACTGTTTATATTATTCTAAGATAATAATAGTTAATAATTAACTATCTTTTTTCATTTCAAAATATGTGATGTTTATGGCTAAAAAAATTTCGTTAATTATAGGATCCCCTCGAAAATCTAGAAGCTGCAATTTTTTAATTGACAATGCAATTGAGGGTATTAAAGAAATCTCAAATGATTTCGAGGTTAAGAAGTTATTTATTTCTGATTATAAAATCCAACCTTGCAATGGTTGCGATCAATGTTTAAGAGATCCTTACGAGTGTCCGTTATCGAAAAACGATGATCTTAAAAAACTTGAAGCAGAATTGTTTGATTCAAATGCTATATTAATAGCATCCCCTTCCTATTTTGGAAGTATTTCTGCTCAATTAAAACTAATGATTGATCGTTCTCGTCCCTGGAAGATGAATAATTACCTGCTTAAAGACAAACTAATTGCCCCTCTTGTAGCTCAAGGTACTCGAAATGGGGGTAACGGCGGAGTCATCTCGGATTTAGTAAATTTCGGATTGATTCAAGGGATGGTAGTTGTTGGAGCATTAGGCAATCCTGTATTGGAACAGAATATACCCATTACAAGTTTGCAGAAATACGGAAGAAAAGAATTCTTACGGAAGGAAGAAACAGATGAACTTGGGGCTACCATTGCTAGAAACCTTGGAAAGAGAGTAGCCATTCTTCTACATAGAAACTTCAATTAAGACACGGACATGTAAAACGGGTGCAACCGCAAATCCCAAACTTTCTCTAGTTTTTAAAGCTTGGTCATTTTTCTATCCGTATACATTTGAGCTTTTTTTTAAATGCAACA
Organism: Promethearchaeota archaeon; assembly: GCA_019058515.1. The sequence goes on along the minus strand of JAHPYY010000199.1, from coordinate 6,058 downwards.
TACCAATTTCTTCTCCTTGTACTGTTCCTATAGCAGCGTCAATTAAGGTCATTGGTTTCTCTTCTAATTCAGGAATGATTTGTTTTTCTACATAAACTTCTATTTTAAGGTTTTTCGTTTTATCATTATTTTTTAAATTGGTGTTAGTCCATTTTATGAAATCTTCATCTTTAATTACTTTTGATTCTTCTACTAATTCAACCACATTTCCACAAAATGCCATTGTTCACGAACTTGTGGAGTGGAAGAATAGAACGACTACTAATTTCTCCCTATGTGCTTCGAAATTGGTTTGGTTTTGCTTCATGATAAAATTAATCGCTTTTTCAGAGAAATGTAATTCTATTTAATATTCACCTTGGTCTTTTTAGATGATAAATGCTTCTATCACTATATATATTGTTCTTACTTAATAAAAGAGAAAAATCTTGAACTAATGAATTGTTATTTGATTATTATTGAAATTAATAAAAAAAGACAAAAAAATAAATAATTAATTCACAAGCTGTCGTTGATTTAATTTCCACCCGCTTGAGTAGCCATAACAGTGATAACGTCTTTCTTAGGGTGGATTCCTACCTTTGCGAATTTAAGATTATCAGGAAGCACCTTTCCTTTAAAAATAAACTGAATTGCCAATATTGGATTCAATTTGTACTCTCGCTGAACATTCTTTTTAATATCAGCCACATTTTGGTTCGGATCAAGCTCAATCAGCTTAACAGCTTGGTCTGGTGGTACCCCAGTCAGTCTAAATCTATATTCCGTCATTTTCCGTTAACTCTTAATATTTAATTAGTTATATTTGATAGAAATTTGAATTGGATTTTAAATACTGTCATCATTTAGATTATACTGAAGTTTAAAATTTGCTAAAATCGGAATGGCTCGGGAGGATCTCCTGGAGGTCGGTGAGGATCTGGAGGAGGCTTAATAGGTTCGGGATATGGTGAAGGGGTTAATGGTCTTCTATTTAATAATCTTTCAAGCGAATCTATACGATTTTCAATGCGATCTAATCTAATTTCAATTAACTTAATTCTTTCCAACAAGTTTGGGTTTTCAATTACCATATGTTGAATTAAATTTAAAAAATTAATTTAATATAATTAAATAGTTGTTTAATGATGGGGAGTAATTTATTGCTCCGTTTTATAAGAATTCGTAATGATATTTATGTTTAACTACAATTCGTTAATCTTAGTTAAATGCAACTATTGATAGTACCAATTTCTCATTATAGTAAATCCATACTTTTTTTTAAGAATTATATATTTCACTATAATTTCGGTTCGATCACTCTAAAAAAGTATAACTATTTATCAATGAATTTCTTCATTAATATTATGGAAAGTTGGGATAAATCTAAAAAACTGAAAAATGAGCTACTTTTAAAAGCTAGCAGTATCGAAGATAATAGTAGAAGGATTTTATTCATTTTAAGCTATTTAGGACCTCAAAGATTTACTCAGTTAATAAAATATTCGAATCTAAGTAGATCTACAGTTTCAAATCACCTAAAATCTCACAGAGAAAAGGAAATGTAGAATTGAAATTAATTCCAGATAAAAAAACCAATAAAATGTACCGTCATTACATAATTACAGAAAATGGAGTAGAGAAATTGGGAGAAACTCCCTTAAAGTTAAAGGATGAGGTATATATTATAAATGAATTTAAGGGAAATGTCAAAAGATTAGACAATTTAATAAGATTTTACAAAGAAATTGGTTTACACAATCGTTTTATAATTCAAATTGTAAGAATTGTATCTAAGATAGGGGAGAACTTCTTTAAACTACAACACGATAGAGATCTTTGTATGTCTCTTTTTTATATATTCTATAATTCTATTTTAGGTCAAGGTAAATTTGCTAAAACTTATTGGCATTTCACATTAGCGACAAGTCAAGCGTTCTCGGGCTATAAATTGGATCTCGATCACTTTTGCGAAGCATTTCAGGTCCCACGCGAAGCTATTAATTATTTAGCTAAGCATAAATTAATAACAAATGAATTTGGGTTTTATTTAATTAAACGAGGTAAAAGCGATTTCTTTTTCCATGAAGAAGATTTGCTTGGCACTACTACACTTAGATTAATTAGAGACAAGTTAATTGACGAAATTATACATATTCAAGAAGGAATTTACGAAAAAACCTATAATTTGGATGTGTTGGCTAAAGAAATAACTAATCAACTCAAAGAGATGGGTTTAATATGGAAAGCAATTCAGTCTCAATTTCAATTATTGGTTTTAAACCTTATTATTAAAAACGCTATCGAAATAGGCTTTTTGGATCTTGAAAGAGAGATATTAATGGAAGGTGTCGCTCAATCAGAAATGCTTATTCTTTCAAACGAAGGAAAGCAACTAAAGGAAGCAATTTTAAGTGGAGGTAGATTAGAAGTAAACTTAAATAGACTCTCAGAAATTTAAATCAGAAGCTAATTTTCTTTTCCTTATTTTGATTAAGATTATATTCCTTATTATAAAAAAAAGAAGAAGGTTAAAATAATATAGTAGACATGTCTATAGAGATAGAAGTTGCTTCGGCTATCTCCTCTGCTGAATAAATAACCATGAGGACTTGATTCCCAATATCAGTTCCCCCAGCTACAGTAGTAATGAATGGAGTTGGACTCTGATCGTAAGGATTATTTAAACTAGATACTAAATAGCGCATTTGTGAACCTAAAGACATTATGTAGATTTGACCATCCGATTCAGAGCAGATGTAGAATAATTTTCCATCAGTTCTTTCCCATATACGAATCCATTCATAACTAGTAATAATTGAAATCCTTTCAGAATTCCAATCGGTTGAATCTTCCATTTTCCAGCTATGGTATGCAATAATGTTATCCGCTTCATCGTGATATCGATAAGTTAAGTGTACTACATCATGAGAATCTATGTAGAGATCACATGGATTTAGATATCTTTCCAAAATATCCTCTACATCATATTGATCCTTGAGATTGATTATGGATTCCATATCCCATTTAGATTCTGATTTTAACTTAGAAAAATATCTGATTTCTCCAAATCTAAAAGGATGTCCGGGGTCTGGAATATTTTCGTCATATTCATCCTCGATAGCAACTACATGATAATAATTTTCGGTTACAAATACATGAGGATAGGCATATCGAGCATCTAAATTCGTCGCAACATCATCGTAAGTCCAATTTTCAGTATTAGGGTCGAAAATCCTTGCACCTAATGAATAAGTTTCTGCCTGTAGTCCAAAAGTGTTAGCATAAACTACAACTATTTCATCATTGACTCCGATAGAAGCACCAAAAAAATATGTTGAATAAGTAGATGGAAGAGCTCCAATTGAACGCCAATCTGGAGTTATTTCTGTCGTAGAATAGGAACCAGATACAGAGTTGGCGTTGTCAAATTTAATATGGATTAATTGTCCATCATGCTCTGAAGCATCAAAAAACGATCGAAAAGCTATTAAATGTATGTAGTTATTAGAATCAATTAATAGAGCAGGAGGTCTTGATATATAATCTATATTTTCACCTGCTTCCCATTCTTGATTGCTTTCTTTTGAAAATAAATTAATAGTCCATGGTGGATTAATTCCTGTTAAGGTATAAGTAAATACTTTATCTCCTGAAGACACAATTTTTACATTATTTACGCCCCACCACGAACCATTCATTACAGGATTCTCGGTATCTCCGATTACTTTTTGTTCATAAGATACAAAGATAAGTGGCAGAATTCCCGTTAATATAAGTGCACCTATAGTAATTAAACTAATAATAATTATAACGAAAATTATGTAGACTTTTTTCATTTTAAAATAAATATCCTTATACTATTAATTCAAATTCGTATTTATGATTTAAATAATTTAAGTTTGAAGAATTTTTCTGAGAGTAAATTATGATTGACTTATATTCTAGGTTAAAACTATAAAATCTATTAGTATCTTCCTTTTAGATTACTTTTTATAGGTTTGATAGGAAGAGATCTTATCTTTTTCCAAACAAAAATCTCCCCTGTCTGAGTATGATTTTCAATCGGATAATAATTTTCGCCTGTGTAATTATAATAACCTTTACATTATCAATTAGGCAATACATCCAAAAAAAGGAATATAAGATCAATCAATCTCTCAAACTTAAGCTGGAAGGTGGCAGAACTAATATTTATGTTAATAATCGTTTGTTTAGGCAGTGTATGTATTTATTAATTAATATTCCTGTAAACAAGATTAGAGATTATGATGAAATAAATTCAATTGATGAAGTTGCTTCTAAACTTGACCGTACAATGGAAAGAGACCATGGAAAGGTTCCTTCAGAAACAGAATTTTGGGGCCATTGCTCGAACATACAAGCTTGGGCAGAAAACAATTATGATACTAGGATTCTCCATCGAAATCTCGCTTTTCCCTTATTAAAAGCTCTTAGTGACGCTGGAGATCCCGTTGCTCGGCAGAAATTTAAAGAAGAAATTGCAATTAGATACGCTACAGGTCACCCAACAGTTATAACATATTTAACCCAAAATGGATATCTGTCTTACCTTACTGAAGATGAGTTTGAAAGTATGCTTCTTAATATAGATTTTCCTAGTATTGACGAGTACGCTCGTAAAATAATCTATTTTTTAAAAAATGTAGAAGAACCTGGATCCTTTAAACAAATTAAACAGCTCACTACCATTTTTGTGAACAGATTTCGTTTTAAATATAAATACTTAATAATATTGAAAGTCGTTGAAAAAATACCCAAATTATTAAGGCAAGATTTTGTAGAACTAATCTTTAAGAAATATAAGAACCATAGAAGCTTCCCTCTACTAAAGTTTCTAAATAAAGCTCAAATCAACTACGATGAGTTAGACCTAAAATTAATTTCATACGATAAAAAATTAGTAGGAATAATATTAAACTCACAAATCAATCTTAAAAACAAAATGATCGAAGATATTGAACAGATAGAAGGGTTGAGTGATTACAGAGACGAAATAGGAGAAATTGATTTAAGTAATAACAGAATTATTAAGATTAAAGGGCTTGAAATCTTAAAAAACTTAAAGAAAATATATCTTAAAAACAATTACATTGAAAAGATTGAAGGGTTAAAAGGGCTTAATAATTTGGAATTTATAGATCTCTCGGGAAATATTAATATTACAGAGATACCTAAGAGTTTAAATAAACTACCTAATTTAAAGAAAGTGAAATTAACTGGTTGTAGAATTAAACGCTATTCCAAATCTACATCCCGGTTTTTCTGGATGGGACAAAACTTCCGAACTTACACAAATTATTCAGAAAAAGATGTTAAATTTTACGAAAATACTCATCATTCTAAAGCTGGTATCAACGGAAGATTGTATAAAAATTTCGTAAAATGGTTGTTAAAAATACGAAATCTAAAGAAAGAGTTCCACTTTAAGTACGAGGACATAGAAAATTTCGAAACAAAATTTAATAAAAATGCATTGTGGGCAGGTAAACCATCTAAAGGGTTCTTAAAATTTCTTGATGATAAAAAACAGCTGAGAATTACAAATTTTTTTTAGGATAAATTAAGAATATTTCAACATCTTTTCTATTGGTTCAAAAGCCCTTTTTGCAATCTTATGAGGAACCTTAACTTCGAATGCTTTATCGTCTAAGTTTGTTAAAACCATTTTGATCAATCCTAAATTATGTTTCTTCATATTATAACATATTAATCTCTCCTTTGCTGAGAAAAAAGTCTTATCTGGAAAATCTTGGGCCATTCTCTCCATTAAACCTTCTTCAGTCCCTATAATAAACTCACCGTTATTCGAATTCTTAACATTATTGTACATTTGAGCCGTAGAGCCCACAAAGTCTGCTAAATTTCTCACATCCCTAATACATTCAGGATGAACGAGTAATAATGCGTTAGGATGCTCTATTCTAGCTTGTTCTATGTGAATGGGTTTAATCTGGGAGTGTACTTGGCAGTGACCGTTCTCTGGCATTTTAATAGTTTTTATTCCCGATAATTGCTCCGCATAATCTGCTAAATTTGCGTCTGGTCCGAATAATAC
>JAHPYY010000198.1 GCA_019058515.1 Promethearchaeota archaeon | reverse complement strand
GCGATGTTATAAGTGGAATAAGTGGTAGTCCAATTTGGGATTTTCAATTAAAAAAAGTTATTGGCGTTGTCATAGAACAAGATCCAGAAGAGATTTACGATGCAACCCGACCTAGAAAAGTACAGCCAATTAAAACCGAGATATTTGGTATTGCCGTGTCTATGAGTTCAATTGTAGATGATGTGATGAACTCTGAAACGAAATTTCCGCCATCGCTAATAGATCTCGTTAAAAAGGTAAAAACCTACAAATATGAAACATTAATAGACCTTTACAAACTGCAGTGGTCAACCGGTTGGAATCAAGAAATATTGAGTGGTTTAGGGTTTAAAACCTTCGACGATGTTTGGATCTTCTTAGAAAAAAGCGAGAAGTGGAGAAATTTATTTGAAAATGTAAAAGTAAAACCCGATCTCGTTAACTGGTTTAACCAATCGTTCTCCACTATCCGATCTGGTGCCAAAGGATTAGAACGATATATCGATCACGCGTTGGTTACCGTACCCCCACCTCCCAAAATGTTTGGGGAAATAGTGCGGTCGCTAGAGCGCGATAAGGTCATAGGGATTGCGGCTAAGACGGGTTGGGGGAAAAGTAAAGTAATGATGTGGGTAGCATTAGCCTATTCACTTAAAAATTACACTACTTACTACATTCCCGATCCAAAAGGACTTAACTCGGTAGTGCGCGAAGAAATCTTGCGTATATTCAACGAAGAACAGGTTATCATAATTCTGGATGACTACCATCTAAGAGAGGAGACGCTGGAGTTTGTGGATTTCACGAGAAGGTTAATCTATCGAGCAAAAGAAAGCTCTTCAAAGTACTTAATTGTGTTGCAAACCACTTACACCCAAGAAAAGGAGATCTCTTGGCCAAGTTACGTGATACCTATTCTAGAAAACTATAGCGAGTATTGGGGATCGGATTGGAAACAAAGGTTTGAAATTTGGTTTGAACACCTTAAATCTGCTCAAATTGCCGAATTTAAGCTTAATCCCCCGCGCTTAGCAAGAGAGACGGAAAATCCGTGGGGATTCGTTTCGGTTGTAGTTTATTTAAAAAAGTTAATTAAGCGGCAGTTAATTACCGATCGACCTTTAGACCGATTTTTCTTTGTAACGATTATCGTTTGGGGGTATTACATCAGCCTTGAAACGGGATTAACGCTCAATGGGATTTTTTCCGGTCTTAAATGGGTAAAGGACAACGAAAAAGAATGCTGGCAACAATTAATGGAATCAGGCGGAGTGCTATGGGACCTCGTCCACAATGACCAAAAAGAAGATTTCATAGCACAAGCTAAAGAATGGATTGTGGAATGGCGAAATCCACCAGCAGATCACACTAAAATCAGAATTCTTCCCGCTTCTAGCACAGCATTGGGGGAGTCTGTAAATATACCCGCGTTTCACAGCCTCTGGTGGAAGAACGCGCTTAAAGGTTTATGGAAAGAGAGTCCCGAATTACGTAAGTGGAACCTAGCTAAAGAAGCATGTAAAATGACAATAATCCACGGAGCTACGAAATTACATGGACATCGTCTTGGGTTTAAAGAAAACTGCGAAATGTTAAAGGATTGCATAAATTTGAGAGAGCTAGATTTAAAGCGTATTAAGGTATCGGACATTAGTGCATTAGAATACTGTAAGGAGTTGAGAGGGTTAGATTTGAATGGTATTAAGGTATCGGACATTAGCGCGTTAAAGCATTGTACAGAGTTGAGATCGTTATATTTGTATGGTACTGAGGTATCGCGTATTGGCGCGTTAAAATATTGTAAAAAGTTGAAAGTGTTAGATTTGAGAGGTACTGATGTATCGCGTATTAGCGCGTTAAAACATTGTAAAAAGTTGAAAGTGTTAGATTTAGATTGTAGAAAGGTATCGCGTATTAGCGCGTTAAAGGAGTGTAAGGAGTTGAGAACATTATATTTGAGTTATACTAAGGTATCGCGTATTAGCGCGTTAAGTCATTGTAAGGAGTTGAGAGAGTTAGATCTGGGTTGTGTAAAGGTATCGCGTATTAGCGCGTTAAAGGAGTGTAAGGAGTTGAGAGAGTTAGATTTGAGAAATACAAAGGTATCGGATATCAGCATCTTAAAGGAGTGTAACGAGTTGAGAATATTAGTTTTGGTTGGTACTAAGGTATTGGATATTAGTGCGTTAAAGCATTGTACAGAGTTGAGATGGTTATTTTTGGATGGTACTAAGGTATCGGAGATTAGAGCGTTAAAGCATTGTACAGAGTTGAGATTGTTATCTTTGAGGGGTACCGAGGTAATGGATATTAGCACGTTAAAACATTGTAAAAAGTTGAGAGTGTTAGATTTATATGGTACTCCCATACTTGAACATATGCTTTCAGATCCTGACTCTTTATCGATACTTAAGCGATTACCCCCCCAAGTAGAAAAATCTGTATTAGAATATGTATTAGAAAACATAAAGAAATAAACCTTCTTTATATGTTTTTATCATTTTTTTTGGAACCCAAAAGATTTATTTGATATATAAAACCAAAAAGTCGAGGTAGTTCAAATTATTCGAATCTACCACATTCTGCTGCATATATAATGAGACTAACATTTTATTTTTGTCTCGAGAGTTCATGAAATTATGGAAGATCTTAAATACCAGCAAATAGAAGGTTCTATTCACTCATTTGTAAATAAATACAGTCCCTGGACAAAGAATCCTATCGTTAAAAATACTCAAGAAAAAATAGGGAGTTTACACCAAAATATATTTTTTTCGATTGATAATGTAAAGATAGAACCTCTTTCTTTAATACTATATTCATTACGATTGAAAAAGGTCTATTTACAACCTTTCCAAGTTTAAGACGAGTAAACGAAGAGATTATAAATAAGTCAAAAGATTTTCATAAGACTTTAGAAGAATTAATTGCGAAAAGGAAAGGTACTGGAATAATTTAATACCTTTTAATGTTATAGATTATATTCATACATTTGTAAGGAACCTAGTCTTAAATGTTAGCGAGGCTAGACATGGTTCGACTTTAATTTTTGGTTATAGAGGAGATGTAATATATTTTTGTTAGGGGTTTTGTGTAAATTACTGATGTCAAATTTTGTCAGTCGCTTATTTTCATGGCAAATCTCTAATGTATCTTCGTTTTCAGCTAGTTCCACTTGAGCTTAAAGGTGCTACAATATTACCCAAAGTTTTTGACTTCTGTAAAAAATTGGTAAGTAATTCTTAAAATCAATATATAAGATGAATTAATGTGGTATTATATGGTAAATCTTATGGTAATGATTTTATGCAATAATGACTTCAAGATAATAGTATACCAACTTTTTTAGGAATCTAAATGATTAGAGGTGGAATAGACCGTTGAGAAATCATGTTAGGAAGGCATTGGATGTGCTAGAGCGAGCATTCGCCTCCCCTGTTTATTTTGGCGATTTATCACGGGCGTGTTTAAAAAATAGTCAATCGTTGGATTTTTTTGTCGAAGCTTACGTTATTCTTAGTACTGGTCAAGCACAGCACCAGAATGATGCCCTAAGTAATTATTGTCTTGCAATTCTGCAAAAATACATAGAACGAAAAAATAGTAAGAGAGATTTTCATAGATATATGAAAAAAACTCTAGAATGCGACTCAAATTTCCTTGAAGCAGAGTTAGCTCTTAGAGACGGAGAAAAATATATGGACCCTTTTTGTTATCCAGAATGGGAAGATTTGCGATGTGGAAGAGCCGAACTCCCACCAGCTATCTTACAAACAGATGAAAAATTTAATAAAGTTATTTTAGTACGATACGAGTGGGATATTATCCCAACAGTAGTAGTAAAATATCCTCGCACATCCTTTCGTTCCACGCTAGACGAAAATACTGCCGTTAAAATCTTGGTGGATATTGAAGCTGTACCACCCTCTTTACCCGCTTTGGTACACGTCATTCCAGTAATTTTCGATGATCTTGATGATCCTTTTTTTTGCAGTTCTTACCTCAATGTCTTCCCTATAGATATACGATTACATTCTCAGATTGAATTACTTTTGCCAGCGGATTATCAACCTTGGCTTGGAAAAGATACTGCAAGAAGGTTCTGTAAGCAACCTTATAGATGTGGAT
>JAHPYY010000197.1 GCA_019058515.1 Promethearchaeota archaeon | reverse complement strand
GATCTACTCTGGTCGTGTTTTATTAATTGGTTAAATACCCTTGAAAAAGTATTAAACAAGGATTCAGATCAGGAAAAGAGTTTGAAGGAACATTTAGGGATAGACTAATTTCAGACATTATGATATATTATGAAAAAAATTCAATATAAATGGATTGCACTCTCTTGTACTAGTTTAGGGGCTTTTTTCTCTATATTTAATAGCACAGCTGTAGTAATCGCACTTCCCTCTATAATGTTAGACTTAAATACCTCATTCACGGTTATATTATGGACAATCATGAGCTATATGTTAATTCTTACAATACTCATTCCTGCAATTGGCAGGGTCGCTGACATGATTGGTCGGAAACAATTATTTGTTTGAGGATTTATGATTTTTACTTTATGTTCATTATTATCTGGTTTTTCTTTTAATGGGGAGATATTAATCGCATTTCGGGTTATTCAAGCAAGTGGAGCAGTATTACTATTTGCCAATAGTACTACGATTGTTACCGATGCTTTTCCAAAAAATGAACTAGGAAAAGCCTTAAGCATTAACGGTATGATGATAAGTGTTGGAGCCGTGGCGGGGCCAATCATCGGTGGAGCGCTCACGATCATTAATTGGCGGCTTATCTTTTTTGTGAATGTACCTATTGGAATTATTGGTACAATTTGGTCTCAAATGCAATTGCGTGAAATCAATCTCTTACCACCAAATCAAACTTTCGATTGGAGTGGAACGATACTCTTTACGTTAGGTTTATTAATAGTATTATTGGGGTCCACATTTGGAGCCTTTTTAGGGTGGATAAATCCGATAATTATCTTGAGTTTTGCCTTAATTTCTAACTTATTGAATGGGATTGCAAGGGGGCTATTACTTTCCTTTTAGTACTATATTTACATGGAATTCAGAATTTCGATCCCCTTATAGCAGGGATTTTACTCACACCATTTGCTGCTACACTAATGGTTATATCTCCTCTTAGTGGTCGAGTATCAGATAGTTATGGTTCTAGGGGTTTAAGTACATTTGGATTGATTATATCAGCAATAGGATTGATTGGTTTCGTTCTAATAGAGCCAACTTCTAGTATTTTATTCACTTTTTTTTGGCTTATTGTAATGGGCGTAGGCACGGGAATATTTTTAGCACCCAATACCAATACTATAATGGGAGCAGTGCCTCCGGATAAGAGAGGAATTGCAGCGGGAACTAGATCGATGACCATGAATATTGGCCGAATAATAAGTTTGGCCATAACCATGGATGTGATCTCGACTTCAATGACCTCGCAAGCTTTACAAGGTTTATTTACAGGTACCCAGGTTGGATCAGAAGGGATAAATGTAATAGAATTTATGAATGGACTCCATTTTGTATTTTTAGTATCTCTTATTGTTTGTTTAATTGCTGCCTTTTTATCATTTTTACGAGGTTCAAAAACCCCAGTTTGAAAATTAAAGATGCTTTTAAAAAAATAATTCATATTAAATATTACGGAATTTTATGCTCTGTATAAATATTATGAGATTTAAAAATGGATAATAAAGAAGTTGGTAAATATTGGGATGATAACGCAGAAAACTGGACCAAACTTGCAAGATTAGGATACGATCGATGTAGAGATTTAATTAATTCACCTGCTTTTTTCAAAATGCTTCCAAATGTATCTAATTTAAAGGGATTGGATCTTGGATGCGGAGAGGGTTATAATACCAGAATTGCAGCGAAGAGAGGAGCTAAAATTACCGCTATAGATATCTCAGAGGAATTCATCAAGTTTGCAAAAAAAATTGAGGAGCAAGAGCCTTTAGGAATTATATATAAAGTCACTGATGGAACAAAACTTCCTTTTTCGAATAATGAATTCGATTTCTTAATGGCAACCATGAGTTTAATGGACATGGCAAATAACGAGAATGCTATAGAAGAAGCATATAGAGTGTTAAAACCCGGTGGGTTCTTCCAATTTTCTATAGTACATCCCTTCGTGAGTAATTCAGATTGGAGATGGTTAAAAAGTGAAGATGGTAAAAAAATTGGATTTATAATTAAAGATTACTTTAAGAATCTAAAAGGAGAACCTGAGGAATGGATTTTTGGAGCCGTTCCTGAAGAAATGACTGAAAAAATGAGAAAATTTAAGATTCCACGCTTCAGCCGCACTTTATCTGAATGGTTGAATTTATTAATTGAAAAAGGGTTTATATTAGAGAAATTTTGTGAACCATACGCAGAAGACAATATCCTTGCGAAATATCCAGAAGAATACACTAGCCGAATTATTCCTTATTTTTTAATTATCCGCTGTCGCAAACCTACATATGAAAATGTTTGTAGTAAATAATAAAAATAAATATATTATATTGAATTTCACTTATATTTATTTTATATGAAAAACAGTATAAAGAGAAATTATAATATCGCTAAAAATAATTAAATGAATAAGAAAATGGTTTTATTTCTCTAAAATTTCTCTTATTTTTTTTACTGTCTCTTTAAAGGCTTTAGCACTGTCAGAATCAGGGTATTTTAAAACAAAAGGTAATCCAAGATCCCCCTGCTGACTTACGCTTAGTTCAAATGGTATTCTTCCTAGAATAGGTACACCAAAATCTAAAGAGGCTTTTGAAACACCGCCTTCGGGGTATAGTTTAATGTGTTCTCCGCAATGTGGACATTTAAATCCAGACATATTGTCAATTATCCCCAAAACCTTTCTCTGCATTATCTGAGACATCTTAATCGTTTTTCTGGCATCCATTAGGGCTACTTGTTGTGGAGTGGTAATTACAATTACATTTTCATCTGGAATAAGTTGTAAAATATCTAATGTCTCGTCGCTAGTTCCTGGAGGGAGGTCACAGATAAGATAATCTAAATCCCCCCAGATTGCGTCGCCAAGAAATTGACGAACTGCCCCCATTTTCATTGGACCTCTCCAAATTACTGGTGAATCTGAGCTTTCCACTAAAAAAGCCATTGACATTACCTTAGTATTTAAAGGTCCGTTTACCGGATAAAACTTCTGATTTTCAGCATCGATACGGGGTTTAAGTTCAGGATTTACCCCTAACATTTTCAACACATTAGGACCCGTAATATCGACATCTAATAATCCTACCCTTAATCCTAAACTGGCTAAACTCATTGCTAAGTTTACTGAAACCGTAGTTTTCCCTACTCCTCCTTTGCCAGAGATTATTACGATTTTATGCTTGATTTTTTCCATATTTTTACGAATATTTTCAGCACGCTCGTCCATAATCTCCTTTTTACCTTCCTCCACTGTTGCCTTCAAGTCAATATCGGGTACATCGTTATCGTTTCCCATTTTGTTCTCCTTTTAACTAATTTATTTTTAAACTGTATAATTCTTGTTTAAATTAAAATCTAATAAATACATTAATTTATTTCTAATATTTTATGAACTATAACTTAGTTTAGTTTATCTTTTGCTTTTCAAGCTAAATTCTACTTTATAAAATTAATATTGATAATAATTAATTCTATTGTGAATAAATATTCCTTTCAATTTAAATTATTGGATAATTGAGATTTCTAACATCCTTATCGAAAATTTCAATAATTCTGCTTTAATTAAAGATTCAAGATAGATAAAGAAAGAAAATTGTTTTTCTAAAAATCCAATAGTTTAGGTTGTTTTGGATAATTATTCAGAAAACTTATATTTCTTAGATTTCTTTATCATATTATAGTAGTTTGTAATAAGTGCACGAGTATACTTAAAACTAAATTACAAAAAAAAAATAGAGAAGAACTATGGTAAATCCTAAAAAAGAAATTATCGCTGTTCCCTCGGAATCAAACGGGGGTTTAAGCGATAATTTTAGTCAGGTTTTTGGTAGGTGTAAGACATTTACTTTTGTAACAATCGAAAATAACGAAATATCTGAAGTAAAAACGGTTCATAATCCTGGACCTGATGAAATGGGAGGAGCAGGAATTGTAGCATCTCAGGTTGTGGGAAATCATAATGCTAACACCGTATTATGTGGTTCTTTAGGTGGAAATGCTTTCAGCGCCCTAACTCAGTTAAAAATTGACTTATATACCGTCCCAAATAAGAAGTTAACTATTAAAGAAACCATTGAGTTTTATCAGAAGGGTAATCTAAAAAAGTTAACAAATGCAAATGTGGCTCCTCATCAAGGAATGGGAGGGGGAATGGGACAAGGGCTAGGAAGGGGCGCTGGAGCGGGTGGCGGTCGAGGTAGAAGAGGGTAAAACAAAAGGAGCATCCCAAAAAATTTTTTTCTTAATGAAACCATTTACAAGGTTATAGATCAAATTCCTTTCGATAAACATTACGAGAAACAGTGTCGTTTACGAAAACGGAGGTCGGACAAGCTCCTGAATCTAAAGCGAGTTTAGACATAAAACAAATTTATTACAGATTGGATAAAAAAGCTTTTCGGTATGGCATAGAACAAAATTACAATTACCTAAACCAGCTTTAGTATTTTATATTAAAATACCAAATAATTTTTGATATATTATCGTGGTACTTATTAAAGAACCATCTTTACATCAATTAGTTAGTTAGTAAACCTTACGAGATAAATAAAGGTCATAGGAGAAAAATGCCCGTTCAAAATTTTATGGAATTGTACAAATTTTTACCAAAAACTAATTGTAAAAAGTGCGGAAAACCAACCTGTATGGCCTTTGCCCTAGATTTGTTACAAGGCAAAGTTAAAATCGACGATTGCACCCCTCTGCTTGAACCCAAGTACAAGAAACAGTACGATAACCTTAAGGAATTAATAGGTTCAGAAGAAGGTAAGGAAAAGGAGCTTAAGATAAATGTAGACGAAGATTCTTGCGACGGATGTGGTATTTGTGTTACAGTTTGTCCCGTAAATGCAAGATATTGTCCTCCAACTTTAAGCGGAAAAGCTCCCAATTACCCCCCGGAATCTCACCAATTATTTCAAGTTAAAAAAGGAAAATGTGAATTGCTTAACATTAAACACTGTCGTAGACTTGAAGCGGAAGGTAGAGAACGGGAATGTAGGGTTTGCGAAACCTATTGTCCGCGCGAAGCTATAAAAATAGAATACGTTTAGTTATAAAATCTTGAGATGAAATATCATGAAACGATATCCTTGTTCGGGATGTTCACTACTATGTGATGATTTATTGGTTAACACAGATGGGCTCTTTATAGTCGATATTTATGGCGCTTGTTTAAAGGGATATGAACGGTTTTCTCAGGTAACAGCCAAAAATAGAATAACGACACCAATGATACGGAACGCTGGAAAATTAGAAAAGGCACCTTGGGATGAAGCTCTTAACAAAACTATGGAAATTCTAAATGATTCTCAAAAACCTTTAATTTACGGTTTATCAACTTCCTCTTGTGAAGCTCAGGCAGAAGCGTTGAAACTTGCAAAAAATATTCATGCTATTATCGATTCAAATTCATCCATATGTCAAGGCCAAGTGCTTAATATCGTCAGGGAAAAAGGCATCACGCTTACCACAATTACTGAGATCGTAAATAAGACCGATCTAATCATATTATGGGGCGCTAACCCTGCAGAATCAATCCCAAGGTTGCTAAATAAGACTTTATTTACCCGAGGGAAGTTTAGAATGACCGGAAGGGAAATCCGGACCTTAATTATCATTGACCCGGTAAAAACATCTTCTTTTAATGTTATGGGTGTACGGGATATTGCTTTAAACATAACGCCAGGCTCCGATCTTGAATTGATCAAAGCTCTTCAAGAAGAGTGTTGTAATCCTCAAGGATTTCCTTCTGGAGGGATTTCAGGATTAGACAAAGAAGACATGAAACGACTATTAATTAATCTGAGCGAATCGGAAAATATAGTGATTATTATAGGACAAGGGATTCTTAGGACAAGTCCTGATAATAATGTTATAGAAGAATTGCTAAATTTAGTACATATGATTAACGAGAAACAGCAAAAAGGGCGTATTTCTGTTATGCTTATGGGAGGTCATTATAACATGATGGGATTTGAGCATGTTGCGTTAAATCTAACCGGAAGTAATCATAACATCGAGTTTGAAAACGGAGAACTCGTTAAAGATAAACGTGATTATGCTATATCTTTGCTTCGAGACGATTTCGACAGTCTATTGGTAGTTGGTACAGATCCAATTTCCCACTTACCTTCACTCTTAAGCTCTAAGCTTTCTAACAATCCGATTATCGTAGTTGACAACAAACGCTCAGCTACAACTGAATTAGCTGATGTAGTGCTCCCCACTGCGATTACCGGAATAGAAACCGAAGGGTTAGCCATTCGATTGGATAATGTTCCTGTGTTCCTAAAAAAGATCATTAACCCTCCTAGCGGTATACCCTCTGATTATGAATTACTACAAAATTTAAACACAAAATTACTGGAAAAGAAGGGTGAGAAATAATTTGAATTTAATTGCTAGCACTGTTAGAATGGTGGATTTTGACCAAGCTAAAGAATACGCGTTTGGAGATTACAAAGAGATTCACAAAAATCTTGCCATGTGCTTTCTAAATCCCAATGATTTCTCAGCTCTAGGATTGAAGGAAGGTTTAAATCTACATATTAGGGGAAAATACGGTGAGGTGGTATTGTATAGCCAAAAAAAACAAGAGGTTCCCGAACATATGTTGATAATTCCTGTGTCTATTTGGGCAAACCAAATTACGGGGATAGAAAACGATCAGTTGACTTACAAGAACATTGAAGTAGAAGTAGAGCCTACTAGTACCCCCGTATTAACTTATTCTGAATTAATATCAAAATTTCAACGAAAATAACCAGAGTGAATAGTATGAGCAAGATAATTGTAAAAAACGGACATGTTTACGATCCTATTAATAATATCAATGGGGAAGTCAAAGACATACTAATAGAGAATGGTATAATCGTCGAGAAATTTTCGAGCGAAAATCAGGTAAAAGAGATAAACGCGCAAGACAAGACCATAATTCCAGCAGGGATTGATATTCATTGCCACATCGCAACACCTCAGTTAAATTGGGTAAGATTATTAGGCGTAAATTACGAAAAATTCAAATCATATTGGAATAATCTGACTTTAAACGCTATTGCACAAAATTACATCAAAATGGGTTATACATTTGTCACCGAGGCAAATGTATTCCCTTCTTTAGCAAACCAAACCGTATTTAATCTTAAAAACTTGCCCGTGTTAGATAAAGCTTTTTTACTCAACACGAGTAATCTATGGATGCTAGATCTGGAGTACCAAAGACATAAAACAGAGGATATTGCAATCTTCCTAAGCGATCTTTTGAAAAAGACGAACGCGTTTGGCATAAAAGTTTACAATCCATTTGAAAACGAAGATTGGAACTTAAAATCCCTTAGAAAAGGAATTTCAAGTCAAGGAAGACTTTATAATTTTTCACCTTTAGATGTTTACATTTCCTTAACAAAAGCCGTAGAGCACCTTAATTTACCTCATTCACTACACGCTCACATAGAAGGATACGAAACAGATGTTGCTAAGAATAATTTAGCTGAAATAACTGAAAAAGTTAAAGAACTTCCTTCGAGAATAGTTGATTCGGAAGAAACTCTTACATCTCGTCAGCAACTATTGCACATCGCTCACGCTTCCACGCTTAATAGGGATGGAGATACTACCGCTCAATTAAATCTAATTAACTCTGATGAAAGATTCGATTTAGATTTGGGATTTATCGGATTTGATGACATAAATCCAATCATAACTTCAGACCGCCATTTAATTCAACAAGAGCATAGAAGTAACAACCTCCTATCTCCTTTAGTTACATCGGCTATAGAATCAGAAGGTGATTTTTTTGCGTCAATTAGAGTGTTTTCCAAAAGTAATAAAACTCATTGCGTTTACTGGGCAAATGCGATTGAACTTGCAATCAAAGCTAAGAATAAATGGCAAGTCCAACTCTCTCTTAATTTTCCAAATTACGGAAATATTACTAATGTGGCAAAGATTGGGAGTTGGTTAATGAGTTCTGAAGCGCGAAATAAGTACATGGAAGATATGAGCGACGAATTCAAATCATCTACTACACTTCAAAATTTGGAAAATAACTTAACATTCAACGATTTTGTCGTCATATCTCGAGCGTCTCCTGCTAAATCTCTTGGTATAGGAAAGATCAAAGGAAATCTTGGACCAAACGCAGATGGAGATTTAAATGTGTTAGATATTAATGTTAACGATATCGATTTCGAAAAAGAATACGATAAAGTAGTAAGAGCATTATCTGCACTTGAATACGTTCTTAAATCGGGGCAGGTCGTAAAAAACAAAAATCATACTGATAGCTCTTTGAGTGGAAAAATATATGTATCTCAAGAAATAAAAGACATTGATATATCTAATCTAAGTTTATCAAGAAAAGTCAGTTATTTCGAAAAATACAACTCGTTATTTTACGATAACTATAAAGTACCGCTTAATTCAGAGCATTTAAGAGTAATTTAAGTAATAGCACTCTCAAACCTAATAATAAAGATAAGAGGAGCGTATCTGAGATACCTAAAACAAACTTGCCGTAGAGGGGCACAATAGCTGGCAACATTCCATAAACAAACCAATTCGCGACTTCTGCCGGGATATACCATGCGAAAGATTTACTTTTAAAGCATGTTTTAGGGACTCTATAAATCCGGGAGTTTCTTTATAATCTTCACCGAATTCAGATTTTTCATTCGGCGAAAATTTTAAAAATAGAGCACCGGGAACAATTATAATAATAGCAATGATAATTCCAAAAATTTGATATTGAGGTAAATTTGCCGGATTTGAATAGTCTGAGATAAATAAACCGGGTAATACGAACGCCATGATTAACCCTACAATCGCAAATGCCTGTCTTACATTATTTGCTTTAGTTCGTTCTTCCACGGAGAGAAATAATTCCGGGAATAGTGCCGTAAAGTTTACATCATATATCGTGAAGAACAATTCGAAACACATTATGATGATAAGGAAGTAAACAAAATTGAGCGTTTCACTTGCAATCCCAAAAGCCAAAGGAGGAGTAAATAAGAGTAAAACAAGAATTGCTAATGGAACTAATGCAATCATGATATAAACCTTGCGCCGTCCCCATTTGGTATGAGTCTTGTCAGATACATATCCAATAATAGAATCATTGAAACTGTTCCATAAAGCCCAGATTAGAAAACCTGTAACAATTAATTCAATTCTAATGCCAATTAGCGAAATAAAAGGTAAAGACCAGAAATGTGAAGGTTTGATAGGCAGTTATATCAGACAATTGCGCAATACTATAAGAAGTAGCATATTTATGGGAAAACTTTTCTGATTGAGATTCAGATTCTCTCATTTTATTTCACTTTGAACTAATTTAAATTGAATACATTTCACTTTTATCTTTATTAAAAGTTTACAACAGAATATTTAAATTGAGAAGGATTTATTCTTATTCTCACAAGATTGATCAATTCTTTTTAAGGGATTTTTTTCAACGACAAATTATGCAGTTGCGATTGCTGCTTATATGACTGAAATTGTCAATGGCACGATAATCGCTTATCCAATTTCAAACAAAATTGGAAAAAAATCATTATCCGTCATCGGATTAATCATATTAGGAGGATTACGAGTCTTCATTATATTAGTTCGCTTAAGTCTAATCGTATGATATTTGTTGCCTTATTCATAATGGGAATTGGATTTGTTACCTTACCAGTTACTTTACATGTGATATTTGCGTATAATGTAGGTTATATTGTATAGAAGCAAGGATACAGAACCGAAGATGCAATCTCCTCCTTAAATATGTTTATTTCGAAAGCAGCTAGGGGAATAGGAGCGACCTTAGCAGCTTACATTTTGACATATACAGTTTATGTACCCAATGTTATACAAACTCTTTAAGCGATTTTAGGGATATGCCTTGGAACAATCTTACTTTATGATGTGTTGGCTCTATTTATTAGTATTTTTCCCCAATTTATGTTTCCCTTAAAGAGCAGAGAATCAAGAGATTGTTAATGAATTATTAATACATCGAGAAATTACAGATCCCGTTAGAGTAAATTTTATTAATGTCTAAAACAATCGTTATACAAAATTAGAAAAATGACATGATTACGAGAGCCAAACTTAAAAAGCATTTTGACAAACTTTCAAGGTTTTTGGCTTTGAGACAGCTCAATTTCATAAATATCGTTTCAATAATAGTTTACATCCTAACTTCAGTTATTTTTTGGTTACATCTCTATCTTTTAGATGAAACTTTGTTTCAAATCATGATTATTGAGTTCTTTTACGCGCTTATTCTATTTGTTCCATATTGGATTTTTACTCGTATCTTTATCAAATTAAAATTTCAGAGAAATTTATACTTAATTCTCGCTATTTTTGCAGGATTTTCCGGTTTGTTTGCCTCGTTGATGACGAAATTGACACCAAATTGGGGAGTTTTAAGATCAAATATACCTTTTCTTGTAATGGCTGTTTTTATTGGTTTGCTAAATATCATTTCAATGCTTAATATTACCGTTTATTTTACAAGTAAACGAATAATCAATCCTTTCCGCGAGATTATATCTCAAAAGGTTAAGATGGAAGAGGAACTCAAAAAACAAAAAAATGAGTTAAGCAATTTTGCTCATATAATGGTTCACGATATCCGAACATATCTCTCTTCTATTGCAGGTTACGCTCAATTAATGAAAGAAAAACTAGACAGGAAATATCCGCAGATTATTATCGACCAAGTAAAACACATAAACAAATTATTAGAATCCTCTTTAAAACTAGCAGACTCAGGTAAACTTATTGATAAGAAGGAGAAAATTGATTTACTTGTATTTTCAAAAAACATTGTTGACTTGATGATCCCAGAAGGAATTAATGTAACATATGGAGTTTTACCCTCTTCAATTATGGCGGATAATCGCCGTTTATATCAAGTGTGGAAAAATGTAATTGAAAACGCTATAATACACGGGAAACCAAAGAACTTAAAGATATATTCTGAAAAAGTCGAGGGAATGTGCTATTATTATTTAGAAAACGATGGCTTACCTTTTCCAAAAAAGATTTTAGACAAGTTCAATAACCATTTTAATACTTTCGACTCTAATAGTCAAGGATTAGGCTTACAAATAATTAAACGCATAATAACTGCTCATTCCTGGGATATTAAGTTGGAAAATGATCCAAATCCTGCGGTCGTAATCAAAATTCCTTTGGATGATGTCAAATATTAAGAAGAACTTGGACATTCGATATTAAGTATTTATCAACTTGAGTATATGACACAGTTATTTTAAAATTTAAAAAGGCGTTTCCTACGACTTTTAATATTTAATAGGTAGAATTATTAAATAGTTAATTCCCTTGAATAATTTTATCGAGAGCAGACTTTAAAAAAGTCAATCTATAAAAAAAAATCTCGATAAAAAAAAGAGTTTAGAGTGCTTAAAAAAATGAAAAGTAGAAATTTTAGAGCGTTAATTATACTACTATTAGGTTTCAGTTTAAGTGTTCCATTGATGTCCTTCGCACTTGCGGCGCCAAAGCCTGCACAAACTGTTACATTAACTTTTTGGTATACAGAAAACGATGCAGAGAAACCAGGATTACTTGCTAAGGTCGCTGCATTCGAAGCGGCTAATCCGGACATTGCCATTACAGCTGAACAAAAAGGATTTTTTGGAGTTGGGGATGAATTCGCTACTGCGTTTGCAGCTGCAAACGAGCCACAAGTTCTAAGAACTCCCAGAGATGATGTAGTGAGGTTTGCAAAAGATGGTTTAATTATGGATCTCACAGCTGAATGGACGTATGAAGATTATAACGATTTCATTGATGCTTCTCGAAAATTATCGTCTTACGATCAAAAATTCTGGGCGTTCCCTCAGAGCATCGATTGTCCAACATTTGTATACAATAAGGAGATGTTTATTGAAGCAGGGCTCAGTGTTAATGACTACACATTCGAAACTTCCCTTACTTGGGCACAATTTGGAACCCTTATGGATACTTTAGATACAGCTTTGCCCGCCGGTGAGTACCCTCTTTCGCTTGCAGGTTTATTCTTCTCCGCTCAGCCTTATTATTACGGAATGGGAGCTGCGTTTGTTGAAAATAATATATTTGATCAAGCGCACGTCACGGTTGATAGTGCTGCGTCAAAAGCAGCATTAGAATATTTAAAGCAAGTTACAGATAGTTCGTGGACGCCCCCTTGGACTGAACAAGGATGGTCATATTTTGGTGGTGATTTCAGAAGTGGTAAAGTTGCAATGATTGCGACTGGACCATGGGACCTTACCGATCTTGTAGAAAGCCAAGCTTTGTTCAATGGAGGAGAAAATTTAGGATTTATGCAACTCCCACACGATGAAGCTGGTGATTACGGAGCGATAATTGGAGGACAATACTATACTATCTCTAGTCAAGCTTCTGATACCGAATATACAGCTGCAGTGAAATTCATAAAGTTTTTGTCTTCGGCCGATATGATGGCTCAAAGCGCAATTAGCAACTATCATGTTCCAGCAAGAAAAAGTGTTATGTCTCGTACCGATGTTACGAATGCTGATTCATACCCATATGTGAGAGCGTATTACGAGCAGGCTTTAAACGCGTTTCAATTGGCTTCCTCTCCTTATTATGGTCAAATGGAAACAGCTTTTGGAAACAAAATCGACGAATACTTAAAAGGAGATATAACTGTAGACACATGCATCTCTGATACCATTGACCTCTGGGCAGACATCCTCCCAGCAACAGCAGATGTAACTTCTGGAGACCCTCCAGTTCCTCCTGCGCCTCCAATTCCTGGATTTGAGATACCATTAGTTCTTGCCTCGATGTTCATTGGTACAATCGGAATCATTATGTTGCTTAAGAAGAAGATGAGAAAATAATTATAAAGCATAAAACATAAAGTATAAAATACTATTTTTTTTCTTTTATAATTTTAAAGTAAGTATAAAAAAGGAGTGAAATTTTTGGCTATTGAACAAACTTTAGAAGAACCTATCACACCAGTTAAAAAAAGGCATTCGAAGACTAAAAAAAAAAAATCAGTTAAAGAATCAATCCGAAAACTACTGTTTCTCGTTCCTGCCTACACATCGTTAATTCTTTTTGTGTTCTACCCTATAGTGTTTTCATTCATCGTTAGTATATTCAAAAATCCAACCGTTCTAGAGTTGCGAAACTCTATCTATTATTACACTAATTTTGAAAACTTGGCGGGAATAGGTTTCAGCGACTTTTTCTATCGAGTAGATAGATACAATCCAGGAATATTCCTAATAGACGGATTGGTGACTTTAATAATTGCCATACTTACAATCGCATACACGAGATTTTCTTACAAAAAACTAATTAGATTCAAACGGCTTAAAGACAGTAAATTATTAAGAATATTTGTGGCGTTCTTACTTGGATTAGCTATAGCTCCTCTTACAATACTAGTAATTGCCCCACTTTTAATATATCTCATTGATTACATTTTACAATGGATATCATACTTTGCAGGATTTTTTGTACAAGTCCCATGGGACGAATATAGAGAAGTTTTAACTGACCCAGATATAAATTTTTTACGAATTTTGTTTAATACTTTGTTTTGGACGCTAACTTGTACTTTCATACACATCATTTTGGGCATCACATTAGCAATTCTGTTGAATCGAGAGTTTATAGGTCGTGGACTTTTCCGAGCTATATTCATTTTACCTTGGGCAGTTCCTTCGTTTGTATCTACCTTGATGTGGAGAGCTTTGGTGTTCGATAAAGATCTAGGGATACTTGGATCAAATACAGAGCTATTAGGCCCAAGTTATGCATTTACGATTGGAAATTTGATAAGTATAGTAATAACTATTATCCTCGTTTTTGCAACTTTATCTTACTCATATAAATTCCTTTCGAAGAAAGTTGGTTCTTCTTTAAAGCCACTCTTGTTGCTTGTACTAGGACTAGGTGGATTAGGATTGGCGTTTCTTGTTAACGAACTATTTATATTGTTGCTTCGTCCACTTGAATTAGTGAGCTTTATCGGGTACAAACTTATCGATATCCCACAAATTTCTTCGACATTCTGGTACACTGACGATGTCTATATCTTTGGACCTAAAGACATTGGTATGCGTCTAAAAATGATAACCTTTTCGGCAATTTTAATAAATGTCTGGTTAGGTGTACCATTTATGATGCTTTCGTTTTTAGCAACTCTTCAATCAATACCAAAAGAACTTTACGAAGCGGCTATGATTGATGGATTAACGGAATGGGCTCAATTCAAAAAGATAACATTACCTTTACTAAAACCAACTCTTTTGACTGTTTCTCTCTTAGGGATAATTTGGACATTCAAGTTGTTTAATGTGGTGTACATTTTAACACAGAATCAAACAGGTTTAGGTAATGCCATATATTACGATATTTTCGTGACATTCATTTATAATAGATTTTCTCAAAACCAATATTCAGAAGCGAGTGCGCTGGCATTTACAGTATTTCTCATTCTAATATCATTTAGTCTCGTATATCGACGATTTTTGAAAACTGAACAACTTTTGGAGGAATAGGAAGAGAATAATGAAAGAAGAAACTATTAGTGTAGAAGAATTCAAAATTGTTTCGAAAAAAGACAAAATGTTTACTATTACTTTTAAGAACTGGGACTATCTCTTATTGCTGTTATCGTTTTTCAGCTTTACATGCATTTTTCTTGGATTCTGGGAAACAGAGACGATATTATGGAACCGGATTGTGTATTCTACAGGTTCTCAATGGCGTAACGCAGATCCTATATATCGCACTATACCGTTGCCAGAATTAACCCATTTGTTATTGCAGAATTTCGGAATATTTATATTTGGGAACATTTTATTTCTTGTTTGCACAATCGTAATGATTTTCCACTATCTCATCAAAAAAAGTTGGTTTAAAACTTCAAGGACGTTGTTAATGATCAATACATTACTTAGTTTGGCATCTGGAGTTACATCTTTTTGGATATTCAATAGTGTACCGATAATCGCGAGCTTTCCTGGTATAAGAATATATGATCCTGTTACCCAAGAATTTATCGAAGATGTGTCTGGAAACGATTGGATTAGAATTGATCTAGCGGCAATTTCTCCCATAATCGAAGCATTAACATTCACATTTTTCATAATAATGACGATTCTATTGGTAATTTTAGTCGTTATTGTTTATGTGAAACGAAACGCTTTTAAACTTAAGGACGAGTTCTTAACTGAGTCAAAAAGACTAGAATCAGGTGTAAAGACTTCTATAAAATCAACTGTACTCTCAATTTTGAAAAACTTACCGTTTTACATTATCTTATTTATATATTTGATTTTTACAATCTTTCCATTAGCTTTGGCGGTGATTGCTTCTATTTCAGCACCCGGAGAAATTGGTACGGGATTACCGAGTGACCCACTAAGATCTTTGATTGTTAACTATTCCTCAGTAATGTTTGCCATCTCGGTTGATGAACCTGCTTTTAGCACTTCTCTCTTAAATAGTCTTTTTTTAAGCTTTGGTACTAGTTTTATAGGATTAGTGCTTGCACTATCATCTGGGTACGCATTGTCGCGATTCAAGTTCAGAGGAAAATCTGTTTTAACTTTTGTTGTACTTTCGACTCAAATGTTTCCTGCAATAATTCTATTAATACCGCAGTACATCATTCTTAGCGACTTAGGATTCATAGGTACTGATTATGTTTTAATAGGTCTGTTATTAGTTATGGCTACTGGTGCTACTGCTTATTGTGTTTGGATGATGAAAGGCTATTTTGAGACTATCCCCGTAGATATCGAAGAAGCCGCGCTAATTGATGGGTATGGTAAATTCGCTACATTCATAAGAATTGCTATTCCTTTGGCAAAAGCAGGTATGGTCGCAGTAATGGTATATACATTCTTATCAGCTTGGCAAGAATTTGTACTTGCGCGGACATTCATAGGAGAATCGAGTCCTCTAGGGACATTACCGCTTCTATTTTATAACTATCAAAATTTAAACGCTCCTGATAATCCAACTTTTTACGAGTTACTTACTCCATATTCAATAATAGTAGCGGCACCAGTCGTAGTATTCTATATGATCTTACAATCTCAGCTTGTATCTGGAGTAATAGCTGGAGGAATTAAATAAGGAGGAAAATAAAATGGCAAAAGTAGTATTTGAAAATGTAACCAAACGATTTGGAAATTTTACCGCAGTAAAAGATTTTAATTTAGAAATAAATGATCACGAGTTCCTATGCTTAGTTGGACCATCTGGATGTGGAAAAACCACAACGCTTCGAATGTTAGCGGGACTTGACGATATAACTGAAGGTTCCATTAAAATTGGTGAAAAAGTAGTAAATACCGTTGAACCTAAAGATAGAGAAATTGCCATGGTATTTCAAAGCTATGCATTATATCCTCATTATAATGTGTACAATAATCTTGCTTTCGGATTAAGAGCAAGAGCAAAATCGTCGGGTAAACTGCTCATTTCAATTATAATGACGATAACTTACCTACTTCCAATACTCGCAATTCTCTTGGCTGGACTTTTAATATCTTTTCTCTTTCAATCAATTGGAATCACAATTCTAATTGCAGGATTGATAAGTTACCTTGCAATTCTTGCTTTATATGGTGAAGTGAGAAAATCAATTAGAAACAGAGTTATATCGTTCTTTGCTAAAAAGATTAATAGCATTAAAGTTCACGAAGAAGTTGAGGCAGAAATCGAAGAAAAAGTTAAAAATGCCGCCAAATTGCTTAATATCGATCAGCAATTAGTAAAAAAACCCAAACAGCTAAGCGGAGGACAACGACAGCGGGTAGCCCTCGGACGAGCTATCGTCCGAAATCCAAAAGTATTTCTACTTGACGAACCTCTCTCTAATTTAGACGCTAAGCTAAGAGTTCAAATGCGCGCAGAATTACAAAGGTTAAGCCACAAGCTGGGAGTTACTACGATGTATGTAACACACGACCAAATAGAGGCAATGACTTTAGGCCATAGAATTGCGATTTTAAACGAAGGGGTTCTACAACAGGTTGGAAGACCAAACGAAGTATATTTAGAGCCATTAAATAAATTCGTAGCAGGATTCATTGGTTCTCCTTCAATGAATTTTATTAATGGTAAGGTTGAAAGCAAAAATGGTAAAGTGATATTTAGTAGTATTGCCCTTGAATATGAGATTCCTGATCGATACTCGAACTTAAAAGACTACGATGGCAAAGAGGTCATTTTAGGAATTCGCCCTGAAGATATACGAGTCAAACCGAATGATGATGGAGTTAATCACTATAAAGTTAATATCGGCGTTATTGAACCTATTGGCTCTGATACCTACATATACATAGATTTTACCGAGGACTACTACATGATCGTTAAAATGGAAGGTTTAACTGATTTACAAGTTCATAGTGATATTTTCGTTTCATTTAACGAAAAATACATTCACTTTTTCGAAAAAGAGTCGGAGAAACGAATAAAACCTAAATCTTAAGCTTTTTTTTCCTGAGTATCTAATTATTTATTTTTTTATCTTTATTTAACCGTGGTCGGAAACCCGACGAAATTTCTTACTTAACCTATCACCCCCCGTGATTTTTTTAGCGTTACTAAAAATGTTTGCAG
>JAHPYY010000196.1 GCA_019058515.1 Promethearchaeota archaeon | reverse complement strand
GGCATACATTAATATAATCACTTCTTTCTAATGAGCTTTCAGTTAGATTTCCACTGGAAATAAACTCTGAGAAATAGTAATTATAATTATAAAAAAAATCAGCAAATTATAAGACAGAAGGTTAGGCTCAAACAGATTCAATCATTTAAATCCTTTGAGACTGTTATTCTCTTATATTTTCTAAGTAATAAGACACAATTTTTTCAGCTATGTTAAAATCCGTAACTTTTTGAAGAGCGGTGAATCCTGGAATTGAATTCACCTCTATAACGAGGTAACCTTTGTCGCTTTCAATAATATCCACTCCCGCAATATCTGTTTTTACAGCTTTTGCGGCTTGTATTGCTAACTCGGTTAGCTCGCTGTTCAGATTAATTGGTTCAGCTTTCGCTCCCGCGTATACATTTGTTTTCCAACTATCACTTACTCTATACATTGAAGCAATAGCTTCGTCTCCTAAAACAAGAACGCGTATATCTCTATTAAAATGACTTACGAATTCTTGCAAGTAAAAAACTTCGTTTAATTGACCTAGCGAATAAATGACATTTTCTGCAAAACCCCTGTCATTTATTCGTGTTATTCCTATTCCTTTCGAACCGTATAAGGGTTTTAATACAATATCACAACCTAATTCCTCAAAAGAAGTTAGTGCGTCGTTTGGATCTTCACAAATAACCGTTTTTGGAGTAGGAATCCCGTTTTTTTCTAAGTATAAAGAAGTAAGAAACTTGTCACTTGCAATTTCTAACGATTGTCGGGAATTTATGAGCTTCAACCTGTATTCTTCTAATGCACTTAAAATATCTAATCTAAAGAATATTTTTTGAGTGACATTTACCCCAAATCCTCTTACTAAAGCTCCTTTAGGTTGGATATCTTCGAAGAAATCCTCAAACTTTTTCATATTCACTTGGACTCTGATCTGGGAAGGAACGAAATATTTCACATTATATCCTTTTTTTTCGAATTCCTTTGTTAGAACTCCAATTTCAGGATCTGCGGGATTTGGTGTGATAATCATTGATTTCATTTTTTTACCCTTAAGAAATTCCTTTTTTTTTTGTTTGCAGAATTATTGTAAATAAAGCAAATTCAATTTTTATATGTCTCGGTATCCTACAACTCTCTAATTAAAAAGGGTATTTGAAAGGTTATTGATTTTCAACAACAAAAAAAAACTCAATTAAAATACAGATGGTATCATTATACAAATGACAAAATATCGATAAATATAGCATAATGCTAATTTAAATCACATTATTTATATAGGATAAAATCCTAGTTTGTATAATACTTAGAATATGGTTTATAGTTATGGCAACTGTAGAAATTAACCCTTGGAGTTGGCAGTGGCCTTGGCGTTGGCGATAGCGCCCCTTTCATTGGATTAACCCATATTTTAGTACATACTGTTTTTTAAATCTTAAAATTTCTCACATTGTATTAAAACATAATTCTAAATGTGCTTTAGTAATATTAGTTTCTAATATTGTAATGACACACATAAAGGAAATGTAAAGAACTCAGGAAAGAATTGAATAAAATGTCTGAAGAAAATATAGTTAAAGGATTAAGGAAGGTTATTAAACATGAAAATCTTTCTACGCAAGAAGCAGAAGATATTATGAGAGAGATTATGTCGGGAAAACTGCAGGATTCACAATTGGGAGCATTTCTCACAGCTTTAGCGATGAAAGGTGAGACAATTGAGGAAATCACAGGTTTTGCAAGAATTATGAGGGAGTTTGCAAACCGAATAGAACCTCAAGTGGAGGGAAATCTACTTGATACATGTGGAACAGGTGGCGATAAAATTAAAACATTTAACATTAGTACGATTTCTGCACTAATTGTTGCGGGTTTGGGAGTTCCCGTAGCTAAACACGGTAATAGAGCCGTAACCAGTAAATGTGGTAGTGCTGATTTATTAGCAGGATTAGGTGTGAAAATAGATTTACCTCCTGAGGATGTAAAAACTTGTATTGAAAAAGTAGGAATAGGATTTATGTTTGCTCCTCTTTTTCATCCAGCTATGAAATATGCTATGCCCACGCGAAGAGCATTAAAGTTACGTACGGTTTTTAATATACTTGGCCCTTTAACAAATCCTGCGAGTGCAGGATGTCATGTTTTAGGAGTCTTCCAGAAAGATCTAGCCCCTGTTATGGCGAAAGTTCTAAAGGATTTGGAAGCTAAGCATATTTATGCAGTTTATAACTCATATGGTATTGATGAGTTGGCTCCTGTGGGTATTAATTATGTAACGGAATATAATGATGGCAATCTTGAGACTTATGCAATTACAAATGAAGATTTTAATCTCCCTAGTTGTTCTATAAACGATATTTTAGCAGGAAACTTAGAAGATAACCTTAAGATTGCTATAGGAATTTTAAAGAATCAGATTAAAGATCCTAAATTCAATACAGTTTTAATGAACGCTTCTCTCGCCTTGAATAGTGTTGGATTAGCGAAAGATTTCGAAGATGGCGTTCATATTGCTAAGGATGCTATTGAATCTGGTAAAGTCTTTCAAAAACTCGAGACTTTTATAGAAGTATCTGGTGGAAACAAAGATAAATTAAGTAACTTAATGTAAATGGGATTGAATATGGCAATTTCGAATAAGATAAAAGACATTGTTGAACGAAGGAAAAATATGATTCATAGAGATGAAGAATTCAAGAAAAAATTGATTTCAATAATCTATAAAAATGATCGAAGACCCTTAAGCGTAGCCATAAAGAATAACGTAGGAACCTCAATTATCTCTGAGATCAAGACTGCATCTCCAACTTTAGGAAATATTCGAACAGATTTTGATATAAAAACTATAGTTAAAGAGATGGAAACTGCTGGAGTTGTTGGATTAAGTGTGTTAACTGAACCAAATTATTTTCAAGGTTCTTATGAGAATCTTCTTGTTGCAGCTACAAATACCCACTTACCTTGCTTAATGAAGGATTTTGTTGTAAATTCTATTCAGCTTGAGGTTGCAAACCTGATTGGTGCTACAAATGTATTGCTTATTAACTCTATTAGCAACTTAGAAGAAAAATATTGTGAAGCTGTTTCTTATGGTCTTGAACCTTTAATAGAAATACATGAAGTCAAGGAAATAGTTAATATTCAACACTTATTTGATATTGGAGAGACTCCTAAATTAATTGGAGTGAATAATCGCGATCTTAGAACCTTAGGAATAAATTTAGATACATCTTTAAAAATAATTCCCAAATTAAAACAGCGATTTGGAAATAAAATCCAAGTAGTGAGTGAGAGCGGGATAAATTCTTTAGAAGACATTAAATATCTTCAGCCAAGTGGAGCTGACGCTTTCTTAATTGGATCGTCTATAATGAAATCAGAAAATATTAAAGAAAAAATATTTGAATTAAGAGGGATATCATAATGGATTATATTAAAGTGTGTGGATTGAAAGAAATAGATCACATTAAATTATGTATAGAAGGCGGTGCAACTGCTATAGGTTTTATTTATAATGTGCCCCTCTCACCACGAAATTTGCAGAAGAATCAATTAGTTGAACTTATAGAACAAATACACAACAGAATCAAAACAGTAATTACATTTAAGTCTGAAACATTCAATGAAGTGAAATTTATTATGAAAGAAATTGATGCTGATCTTTATCAAGTTCATTGCGATTTTGATATTAGAGAATTATATAAGCTCCCAAATGATATGAAGAAAAAAATTATAATAGCATTACAACTTGATGCGTCAAATAAAGATTCTATCATCCAGGAGATTAATCATGGTTATAACCAATTCTATGCTTATCTTTTGGATAACAGCGAAGGCCATGGTACTAAATTTGATTACGAAACTTTTCTTGATGTCTTACGAAGGAGTTTTGGAAAAAAAATAATAATCGCTGGTGGGATTAATTTTGAAAATGTCGAGGATTACATTAAAACTTTAAAACCTTTTGGAATAGATGTCAGCAGTTCCTTAGAATCCGAAAAAGGAGTGAAGGATCCCATAAAGATTAAGAAATTCTTAGAAAAAATTAATAAAATAAAAAGTGGTCAGTGAGATTAGAAATGGATTATATTGGTAAACATCCAGACGAGTTTGGTAAATTTGGTGAATTTGGAGGCATTTTCGCCCCTGAGATCTTGATGCCTGCACTTAACGAACTCACAGAAGCATATCATAAATATATGTTAGATGAAAGTTTTCTTGAGGAATTTTCTCAAATTCTAAAATTCTATAGTGGCAGACCAACTCCATTATATCACGCGGCAAGATTAAGCAAAGAAATAGGATGTAAAATTTATTTAAAGAGAGAAGACTTAAATCATGGTGGTGCTCATAAGATTAATAATGTCATTGGACAAGCACTTCTCGCTAAAAAGATGGGAAAAAAGAAGTTGATCGCAGAAACAGGGGCAGGACAACATGGATTTGCAACTGCTATGGCTGGGGCATACTTTGGAATGCCAACAAAGGTTTTTATGGGTGAAATTGATATTGTACGACAAGCATACAATGTTTATAGAATGCAACTTCTTGGTGCGGAGGTGGTTCCAGTTAAATCAGGCTCTAGAACACTCAAGGATGCTGTTAATGAAGGACTTAGATATTGGATAGCACATGTAGATGATTCTCATTATTTAATGGGAAGTGTGGTAGGACCTCACCCCTACCCTTTAATTGTTAGGGAGTTTCAGAGAATAATTGGGAGAGAAACAAAGGAACAAATAATAGAACTAGAAGGTAAGCTACCAAACACTATAATCGCTTGCATAGGCGGAGGGAGCAATGCGATTGGAATTATGTATGATTTTATTAACGATGAAGAAGTGCAATTAATAGGTGTAGAGGCTGCAGGAGAGGGAAAAGATACAAAAAAACATTCAATAGCACTGGGTTTGGGAAGAAAAGGAGTATTACATGGTGCCCTAAGTTATCTTTTGCAAAACAAGTATGGAAATATAATAGAAACTCATTCAGTTAGTGCAGGATTAGATTATCCTGGAGTGGGGCCTGAACATTGTTATTTAAAGGACCTGAACCGATTGAGAGTAGGAGAAGCTACCGATAATGAAACTTTAGAGGCATTTAAACAATTATCTTTATTGGAGGGGATTATTCCTGCCTTAGAGTCGTCTCATGCTCTTGCGTACTTAAATAGAATAAAGGAAGAATTCGAGAGAGATGATATAGTAGTAATAAATCTATCAGGATCTGGATCCAAGGATCTTGATATTATTAAAAAACACATGGAATTTACTATAAAATGATTAACTCAAATAGGCTAATAAAGCTATTTTCGGATGAAAATAAGAAATCAGAAAGGTTTTTTATGCCCTTCTTAGTAGCAGG
The DNA here is from genome assembly GCA_019058515.1 of Promethearchaeota archaeon. The sequence continues at coordinate 6,998 of JAHPYY010000196.1, read as the reverse complement.
GGATCCTTCTGTTAATGAATTTAAAGTGCTGGTTAAAAAAATCGAGCCTTATGTTGATATTCTTGAAATTGGCGTACCATTTAGCGACCCTATCGCAGATGGACCAACTATCCAAGAAGCGAATGTTAGAGCATTTAATGCAGGCATAAACACTGAAGTAGCTTTTGATGCTATAAAGGATATTAGAAGGAAGACTGAGAAACCAATTGTTATCCTTACATATTATAACATTTTAATTCAAGGTGCTAATACCATAGAGGATTCCTTGGAGAGAACATTCAACAAACTAAAGGAATGCGGCGTAGATGGAATTGTAGTAGGGGATCTTCCTTTAGAAGAAGCCGAGTTAGCTTTAAAGGTTTCTGAAAAATATAATATATGCTTAATTTTCCTTATTGCCCCTTCAACAACACCAGAGAGAATGATAAAAATCTTAAAAGTTGCGAGAGGATTTATTTATTTGATTTCGGTTATGGGTGTTACAGGAGCGAGAGATACAGTAGCCCAAATTACAAAAGAGACCATAAAAAGAATTTTACATATGACTGATAATATTATTCCCGTTTTCGTTGGCTTTGGTATTTCTAAACCTGAACATGCAAGTGCGATTATTAATGCTGGAGCAGATGGAGTCATTATTGGTTCTGCTATAGTCAACTTAATTAAGGAAAATTTAGATGATTTTGAAAAAATGGAATATGAGATTGTGGAATTCGTTTCAAGTATAAAAACAGCTATAAAGAGAGCGAGTTAAAATCTATGCTTACAGAAGATATAGCCAATAGATTTTTTAATAATATTCTCTTTAGAGTTAAGTTTTAAATGAACATGGTGAAAAACATGGAATTTGATATACATATAGAAAATTTTGCTTTTAAATAGTGATCGTTTATTTCCACCTTTTATTTTGAAATGCAATTACGACCTAAATAGATAAATAATCAAAATTGGAAACTAGCTTCTTAACCTTTATAAAGGCAAAATTCTGGCTCATTATTCAATACAATCTCTATAAAACTTTAAATTCACAAAGTAACATTCTACTAATAATGGTTGAAAAGGAAAAAAATGGGAGGAATTTTAGGTATAAATGTTCATGTGGACATGTACAGGATACCTTCGTTCCAAATCCATATGATAAAAAACACATTTATGTGTTATGCGAAAATTGTAAAAAATATACTAAAATCAAAAAATTTTGGCATCGTACTCAGAAAAAAAAAGTAAAGAGTAAAAAATTAGTTGAATCTATATCCAGAGAAATAGACTTATTTTTTGAGGAAAACAACATTTCTATCCCAAAATTAATACCACATCCATCAGACTTAGCCGATAATTCAAATGAAACAAGAAATACAATGTCAGAACATAATATCGTGGAGTTAAAAAATAATGATAAAGAGTTAAATTCAAATGATTATCAGGATATGAATCGAGGAAATAAACGGTCCGAGAAAAAAAATTGGGATTTTTTAAATTGGAACTATAATATTAAAAATCGACCCATAATCAAGAAGCAACATAGTAGATCTTATAATGATGCTATAAAGAACGCCGCTTATTATCTTATTAATGAAATTTTAACTGAAGATTTTAAAAAAAAATATAAGATAATAGATGGACAAGCCCCTTTAGTCAAGACTTTAAGGTTAGATCGTTACGATTTCGTAAGGGTTTTTCAAAATCGAGGTTTAAAATATTATCATATCATAGAAGAAGCAGGATTTGAATTACAAGATGAACGACAAAAAGTTGGGTTATGGGATGATTTAAATTGGACCGAATCAGGAAATCCAAGAACTTATATAGAAGCCATCCAAAACGCAGCGTATTATTTCCTTATAAATATTTATACGGATGAATTTATAGAAAGGAATAATCTGACGGAAGGGATAGCACCTACAGCCATGATAATGTATGAAGATAAAGACAGTAAAAGCTTTTATAACGCTTATAGAAGGAAGGGTTTATATCATAATGATATAATGAGAAAAGCGGATCTTGAACTAAACAAGGATGATCTTAAGTGGGAGTTTATTGATTGGGATGAATCTGGCATACCAAGAACGTACAGTAATGCGATTAAAAGCGCAGGAATATATTTAACTCATGAAGTTCTGACTGAGCAATATAAGAGAAAGAATAAGCTTAATTTTAAGGAAGCACCTACAATTGAGATGTTAGATGAAGATCATAAAGATTTCATTTCTGCTATTGGCTATAGACGGTTAAATTACAACGATATTTTACGAAATATTGGATATGAGGTTCGTCATGATATAGGAAAATGGAAATTCTTGAATTGGAGCAAATCTGGATTCCCACGTTCTTATTCTGAAGCAATTAAAAATGGAGCAAAATACTTAGCATCATATGTAATGACGACTGCACTTAAAAATAAATACCACATTCCACTTGGTAAAGCTCCAGATCTTTCAATATTGGAAAGAGGCAACAATGATTTTGTAATTACTTGTCAAAAAAGGAATTTACATTTCAGAGACATCTTTAAAACAGCAGGTTATAAACCTATTCCAAGAAATAATCTTAATTATTTTTATCCCCATCCAAAAGTAGAAAGATTGGGCTTAAGTACACAATTCCCGAACTTAATAAGACATTTAAGAAAAGTTGTAATAGATAAAGGATTTCCAGATTATATTTTAGAAAATTTGCATAAATATCCAAGAATCTCAAGTTTTAAGGGTAAATTAGCATGGATTAGACCAATAGAGAGGAAGACAGAATTTGTAGAACAACTAATAAGAAGGAATAGAATAAAATTTGTTTCCTTATCAAATCGTAGAAATGCTTATAACAATCAATTATTAAAATTAGTCTCAAATCTCATAAAGTTATCTCAAGATAAACATTACGATAATAAAGATTTCTACTCCAGTCATGGGAGTGCTGGACATGAATATGTGCTACCGTTTATTTTAGAACACATCTCATATAGTAGTGGTATTGAAATTCCAGTATGGATCTGCAAAAACACATATTTAACTGGTCATATCGATTTAATTGTAATTCTTCATGATATTATTATTGTCGCAGACTATAAACCGGATGAAAATCCATTTCCACAAACTCATCAAACAGTAAACTCATTTCTGAATTCAATCCCTCAAGTAGCATCTTATGGTCTAATTCTCAAAGAGCTCTTTAATATTAAGAAATTACTATGTGTAACTTTTAACAAGTCGGGATCATGGATTTATGAACCTGAAATATTATTAGAAGAAATAGATTATTTCATAGTGCAAAATAAAATTAAAGATATTGAAGATAGACCTTGGAAAGATTTCTTCAATTAGTAAATTATTTTTATTTATTTAGCCTTAATTCTTTTTTTTTGACAAAACTCTACGACTTCCTTAGCAACTATTTCCTCCTCGTCTAAGCTTCTATATGTTTGAATCTTTTTTGGTCATAATAATAAATTTAGCAAACTAACTGTTTTTTCTACAATACGCCACAAATTTTTGCGGTTCGAGAGCGTCACCAAATTTATCTAATCCCCCACACTCTTCAAGTATTTCCTCAGGAATGGGATTATTTTCCAAAATTAGTATTTTAAGCTTACTGCAATTTTGGAGTCCTTTTATTTCAGTAATCTGATTATTTCTTAACTCTAACCACTCAAGATTTTCGAGCGTTTCCAATCCTTGTAGTTCTGTAATTGGGTTCCCATTTAAACGAAGTCGTTTGAGACTCGCTAGGTGTTCTAACCCTTGAATTTTGGTTATTTGATTTCTCGACAATCCAAGATATTCAAGCTTTGTTAAAGTATCCAATCCATCAATTATTTTTATATTATTTAAGCCCAATTCAAGATATTCTAAATTGATCAATTTGTCGAGACCTGAGATTTTTTCAATCTCGTTTTCAAAAAGCTCGAGACTTTTTAGATTAATAAGGGTATCGAGACATTCAATAATTTTTAGTTTATTCCTTTTCAGCGATAAGCTTTCAAGATGATTCTGTGTGCCTAACCTCTCAATCTCGCTTATCCGTTTTAATCCCTTTTCGTTAATATTCAATGATCCGTCTATTGTATCGTAGAACCCGTTCCTAAACAGTACATGGCGTTTCTCTAAAAGATCGTCTACAAGATACTTGTACGCTTTCTCACCTACGATGTCGGGATCGATGTCTTTTTCTTTTGGCAATTTTTCCACCTTTAATATTATATCCTAATTTAATTTTTATATTCGTCGAAAATGCTTTATTTTTTACATTTGCGACAGTATTCTACGAAGTTCTGAGCATTATTTGCATAACCTCCGTATTCGACACCACCTAAATTCTCGATAAGCTCTTCTGAAATGGGATTTCCTTCCAAGTTTAAACCCATTAGGTTATTAAGGTGCTCTAATCCTTTTATCTCAGAAATCTGATTATAACTAAGATCTATACCGCGCAAATGAGAGAGTTTTTCTAACCCTTTTATCTCCTTAATTTTATTATTGCTAAGATTAATGAATTGTATCTTTCGCAAATTTTCAAACCCTCGTATTTCAGTAATTTCGTTATTCTCTAAATATAAAAATTCTAGCTTGATTAGTAAATCTAAATTTTCAATCTCTTTTATGTTATTTTCATTTAGATATAGTTTCCTCAAATTTCTAAATTCAAATTTGGAGATTTTTGTAATATTATTATTTTGTAAGCTCAACATTTCCAAATTATCCAGATTATGTAGATTTTTAAACGAAGTAATTTGATTGTTTCCTAAGGCTAAACTTTCTAATGCTCTTAAATTGCGTAGATCTTTGCCATCAAACTCTATAATCAGGTTATTCTCCAGATCCAGGGATTCCAGTTGTTGTAAATTGCTCAATCCCTCAATTTTCATTATTTTATTTTTGTAAAGTAACAATTCTTTTAATTGGGTAAGTGAGTCTAAACCCTTAATTTCCTTAATCTCGTTGTGATCTAGTCGCAATTCTTTTAATTGAGTAAGCGATTCCAAACCCTTGATTTCCTTAATCTCGTTATGATCTAAACGCATTATTTTTAAATTCTTAAGATTAGTAAGAGCCTCTATTTCAGAGATCTCATTATGATCCAAATATAAAATCTCTATAAAATCTGTTTCGTTTAATCCTTCAATTTCTGTGATTTTATCAACATTATAATCGTGTAAATCGAGCGTGTTTCCGTATAAAACCTTAATTTGCATGCCTCTATATCTTATATGCGTAAAAATAACATCTATCGTATTTTTTCTGCAATACTCTACGAACTTCTGCGGCTCGAGAGCGTAACCGTTCCTGTCTAGCCCACCCAATTCGTCAAGAAGCTTCATTGGAAGGGGATTATTCTCGAGGTTCAGTTTCCTTAACTTAACGCAATCTTGTAATCCTTTAATATCCGAAATCAAGTTGTCGCTTAATTCTAATCGCTCCAATTCTTGAAGCGTTTCCAGACCGCTAATTTCTCTAATTTCGTTCCCATTTAAGCGCAACTGCCTTAATTTTAATAGATGTTCTAAACCCTTAATTTCACGAATTTTATTTCTTGATAACCAAAGAGTCTCTAACTTTGTTAGAGTCTCCAATCCTTTGATTTCATTAATTTTATTAAGAGACAAAACAAGGCGCTCCAGATTCTGTAATTTTTCGAGACCGGAAATATGTGTAATTGCATTTTGAAAGAGATCGAGTTCTGTTAGATTAACAAGGGTGTCAAGTCCCTCAATTACCTCTAGCCGATTCTTTTGTAATTTTAAGCTTTTAAGGTGAGTTTGCCTATCTAACCTTTCAATCTCGTTAATTGACCGTAAATTTTTTCCATAAAGGTCTAAATACCCATCAATCGTCTCGTAGGTTCCATTCCTAAACTCTACATAACGCTCGCTCAAAATATCGTCCGCAAGATACTTGTACGCTTTCTCACCTACGATGTCAGGATTGGTATCTTTCTTTTCCGACAATTTCTCCACCCACAATTTTTTATTCTAATTTAATTTTTATATTTGTTGAAAATGCTTTATTTTTTAAGTTTGCTGCAGTATTCCACGAAGTTCTGAGCATTATTTACATAACCTCCGTATTCGACACCATCTAAACTTTCGATAAGCTCTTCTGAAATGGGATTTCCTTCGAGGTTTAAACCTATCAAGTTATCAAGGTGTTCTAAGCCCTTTATCTCAGTTATTTGATTATGACCAATGTTAATTGCTTGTAGATTAGGGATGTTTTCAAGCCCTTTAATCTCAGTTATTCGATTATAACTAAGATTAATGCCAATTAGGTTCGGAGTATTTTCAAAATTAGTTATTTCTGATATACTATTGTGACTCAGATTTATACTTTGCAGATTAGGTATAGTATCTAAATTTTTGATTTCAGAAATATTATTATTGCTAAGATCAAGCTGTAGTAAATTAGGGAGATCGCTAAAGTTTTCAATCTCTCGGATTTTATTAACATTTAGGTATAATTTCTGTAAATCATTGAGTTTTAGATTGGAGATTTTGGTAATTTTATTACTTTCAAGGCTTAACATAACCAAATAATGAAAGTTCTTTATGTTTTTAAACGAGGTGATTTGATTTTTTCCTAAGACTACACTTCTTAATGCTCTTAAACTGGCAAGTTCTTTACCATCAAATTCTATAATCTTGTTATTCTCCAAATCAAGGGATTCCAGTCGTAGTAAATTACTTAATCCATCTAGTTTAGTTATTTTATTACTATCAAGTCGTAATTTTTTTAGTCGAGTGAGCAATTCTAATCCTCTGATCTCTTTAATTTCGTTATGATCTAATCGTAATTCTTTTAATTGAGTAAGCGATTCCAAACCCTTGATCTCTTTAATCTCGTTATGATCTAATCTTAATTCATTCAAATTAACAAGTGTTTCTAGTCCTTTAATCTCTTTAATCTCGTTATGATCTAACCATAAAACCTCAATATTGTTTAGTTTGTATAACCCTTCAATTTCGTCAATATCCTTAATAAAACAATTAGGTAATCTTAATTTGTTATCAT
>JAHPYY010000195.1 GCA_019058515.1 Promethearchaeota archaeon | reverse complement strand
CAAACTTCACTGCGAGACATAATTGGAAAGACAGAGTTAAGTCAAATGCTTGTGGGCAGGGAAGAAATCTCGCACGAACTTGAATCAATAATTGACGAGCGTACCGAAGAATGGGGGGTGAAATCGATTTCCGTGGAAATTCGGGACGTTATAATTCCAACGGCGTTACAAGACGCAATGAGTCGACAAGCCCAAGCAGAGAGGGAACGACAAGCAAGGGTTATTCTTGCGGGTTCTGAGGAGCAGATTGCTAATAAATTCCTAAATGCGGCTCGACTCTATGAAAGCGACGATGTAGCGTTAAATTTACGAGCTATGAACATCCTATACGAATCCATGAAAGAGAAGGGAGGATGGATTGTAGTTCCTTCAGATATGGTAAACATTTTAGGAGGAAGATTTAAGCACATCAAGGATTACGAATCAGATAAATAGATAACTACAGAGTTTACAATAATTAGATAAAGAGCGATTTAAGAGCATAAGATGTTCATTATTTTTGTGTGAATTGCAAATCTTAATAATAAGAAAGTGATTCTAATGAAGAAACATAATATTGGAGAACCTCCAGGCACTTTAATATATACAGGCCAAAAACAAGAGTTAAAAACTGTAGTTAAAGTAATCGATTACGATAAAGAAAACTTCAACATGTTAGAATTAGAAAGAATTGATACAGATTTATCAGACTTCGAAAAAACGAAAACTAGATGGATCCACATTACAGGACTGTCTCGTATTAAGGCAATTGAAACCATTGGAAATCAATTCAATATTCATCATTTACTTTTAGAAGATATTTTAAATCCTAATCAAAGACCTAAGTTAGAAAATTACGGAAATTACCTTTTTATTATATTAAAAAGCGTAAACTATGACGAAGCAACTAAAACTTTTGAAACAGAACAAATAAGTCTAATCTTTGGAAGAAATTATGTAATATCTATACAAGAACAAGTAAACGATCTCTTTGGACCAATCGTAGAAAGAATAAGGGATTCACGAGGTCTTATTCGAGATATGGGTCCCGATTATTTGTTGTATTCATTAATAGATATTATAATTGACAATTATTTTGTAATACTTGAGCTAATTACAGACTTAATTGAAAAAACAGAGGATAAAATAATTCAAAATCCAGAACCAAAAACATTAAAACTAATATACTCGTTAAAAAGAGTTATGATAAATATCCGGAATTCAATCTGGCCTACGAGAGAGCTTATTAATAAATTACGGATAGAAAAATCTGAATTATTAAGTGGGGAGTTGGAAATATATCTTAGAGATGTAAGCGATCACGTTTTTATGATAAGTGATTTACTTGAAACTCAACGGGATATCCTTTTTGGGATGCTAGATATGTATTTATCGAGCGTAAATAATAGAATGAACGATGTTATGAAGATCCTTACAATTATTTCAACCATCTTTATCCCGTTATCATTTCTAACAGGTTTATATGGTATGAACCTTCAAAATATGCCTGAACTTTCATTTCCCTTTTCTTATCCAATATTAATCTCTACGATGTTAATGATTAGCATTGTAATGATTATATTTTTCAGAAGAAAAAAGTGGCTTTAAATAAAATTTCATTTCAAGTTGATAAAACAAAAATTTTGGGTTGAAATTATCATAATTGGTAATTAAGTTAATCTAAAGAGCTACAGGGACGAGCCGCAGCAATTCACCACAATAAAGAATTTCAGAATATCTTTGTAATTTTTCCTAAATATAATTAATTAGATTTTTTTAGTAACTTTTGTTTCTAGTCAATTTTCTATTTAAATTGATAGAATAATTTAAAAGCCCTTATTTTGTATTTTTATGATAGAAAGAGGTGATGGAACCTTTATATGAAAATTAGAGAAGATAAAGAAGAAATAATAAATTCTACAATTACTATACTATGTGAAAAATCGTGGAATAAAATACAAAAAAAAATTGCTGAAGGAATGGATTCAATCAGTGCTTATGACGAGGTTTTAAAATCATATACACTAGAAGAAGAGATAATACTCACATATGAAATTGAAGTTGAAAAAGCAGGTTTCACCAAAAATCTTGATTTAAAACCTGAAGAAATTAAGGAAATGAAGGATAAAATCAAAAGAGATCTCTTGAATAGGACTATTAAAAAACCTTAGTTCTGTTAGATCCAATAATTTAAATCATCCTCAGAAATTATGGGTAAATAAGGTAAGTGTTGAATAATTTTTTTTTTGCTCTTTTAAATTTAAATCAAATCTTCAAGCTTTCAACGAGATTTTTGTATTGCATATTCAATAACTTGTTCCAAAATCCAATCCCCAATTAATTTTAACGCAATAGGAGATATAGTCTCCTCGATATTAGCATATTCACTTAAGGCGCCTGTATGACTTGTTTGAAAAAGATGGTTTAAGTTTGGTAATTGTATAACCTTATAATTCTTATTATCGCTTAATTTGAGTTCGCGTTCAATCGCAGATACATTTTCATCTGAAGGTACCTGTAAATCTTTTTCTCCGTTTAATGCTAGGACAGGGCATTTTAAGTGTCTCAGGACTTTCTTAGGATTATAAGCTAGAAAATCGCGGAACCAAGGAGATAACATATAGTTAATTTGAGCTTCAATATTTCCTTGAAATATTGGTATACTTTCAGTTTTCATATCCTTTACCGTTTCAGAAATTACTTTTTCTAATTTTGATTTTGCTGAGATATTATCACTTTCTTCCTTAATAATAGAAAACATTTTCTCCTGTAAGGACCGTTCTTTAGCGAGTAAATCTTTACTCAAATTTTCTCCTCTACCTATTAATTCTGCCTGCTTATAAAGAATATCTTCTAATGGTATTCCTGGCCCTGCCATGAGCACAATAAATGCAACATCAGGAGATATATTCGCAACAATCGGAGCGATAACTCCTCCTTCACTATGTCCAATCAACCCAATTTTTTTCGGATCAATCTCTTCACGACTTTTTAAGTAGTTGATTCCACTAATAACATCACCAGCAAAATCAAAATTTGTTGACTCTAGGTAATTACCAGAAGATCCTCCAACTCCCCTATCATCCACCCGTAAGACAGCAATTCCTCTACGAGTCAGATAATCTGTTAGAACTAGGAAAGGTTTGTGCCCAAATATTCTTTCATTTCGATCTTGAGCACCAGAACCTGAAATAAGAATAGTAGCAGGAAAAGGGGAATTATCTTTGGGATAGGTTAAGGTACCAGCTAAAATTATATCCGCTTCAGCGTTTTCATAAGTCACGAGTTCTTCGATATAGGGATAAGGTTTACGAGGCTCTTGAGGGCGTTTTACTTCTACAATTTCGTCTTTTTGTTCTAATATGAGATCAAATGTTTGACCCCTTTGGTACCACTTGCCTTTTATTTTTTGAGAAGAAGGTTCATATATACCATCGTACTTTCCCCCAATAGAATTTATTTCAACTTGTAGTTGTTCGGTATTAAATGTAACATTATTTGCTTCTACTTTTCCTCCTTGAGATGGACTTAATAGACTTGCAGTCAGTTTCCCTGTGGTGCCTCTCGTTATTATAAATGTAACTCCTAATTTGCTACTTCCTAGATTAAGAAAACCCTGCCAATTTCCTATTATTATATCTCTATTCATAATGCAACATTCTGATGATTTCAGCGATGCTATAAATTTTATCAATGTAATGTTCTAAAGCTACAACATTGTCTCGAATAACTAGCAAATTTCTAATTTCTAAATCTTTATCTTTATACAGATAATACAAAAAGTCGTGCAACATCAAATCTGTGGAGTTACCAAGTTCATGGATCTCATTTAAATTGTAAATTATACTATCGGGGTTCTCTCTCAACAATTTTATTGACGATTTCAACAAATTCACCATTTCTAATATGCTATTAATTGATTTATGATACCTTTTCTTCATTTCAGAATCTATAACACTCAAATCAACATGCTCCAAGATATTGACAAATTTAAAAGCTAGATTTGATAAGTTGTGCATTTTCTGAGTTAATATAGCCCAATCTCCCGCACCTAATGAAAATGCTTCAGAAAACTCTTTTATTATTCGGTTTTTTATCGATGTGGCTTCTTCTATATCAAGGTACAATTTACTTACCTTATTTTCCAATATGGCTTTACTCGATTTTGAAGAATCTACCCAATTTTGATAAAATACACCCATATCGCTAACGATAGAATAAACTGCCCTCGAGTGCTCAATAAGCAAATCAAGTATTTGTTCTTTTATTTTATCCATAAAATAATTTCACTGCTTTGTCTTCTTTTAAACTACTTCTCTTTTAATTTGAAAGTTTTTACAAAATAATTAATGCTCCAAATGTTAGGAAAATAGGAGCAAAGGCTATTGATACTGTATTTATTACTTTAACAAGGATATGAAGAGATGGACCAGCGGTATCTTTTAAAGGATCACCGAAAGTATCTCCAATGATGGATGCTTCATGAGCGTACGATCCTTTTCCTCCCAAAAGCCCTCCCTCAATTGCCTTTTTCGTATTATCGAGAGCACCTCCACCAGTATTCAAAACAAATCCTAAAATTATTCCTGATATGGTTCCCGATATTAAAAATGCTGCAAGAGCAACTGGACCAAATAAAAATCCAAGAATTATAGGAGTCAATGTAGGGAGCAAAGCCGGTAAAACCATTTGCTTTAAAGATATTTTTGTAGCAGTATCAATGCATTTTTCGTAATTAGGTAAGGATTTATTTTCAAGTATTCCGGGATCTTCTTTAAATTGTCGTTGGATTTCTTTAATCATGCCATAAGCAGCTACACCTGCAGATCGAATTGCTAAAGCAGAAAAAGTAAAAGGAATTACTGCACCTAATAATAGCGCACATAATACAATTGGATTATATACATTAACATCTATTGTTTTAATTTCTTCTAGATATGCTTCAAATAGAATTATTGCAGATAAAGCAGCGCAAGTGATACCAAAACCTTTTGCTAAGGCTTTAGTCGTATTACCAACAGCATCTAACCTGTCTAAATTATAACGAGTTTCTTCACCTTGATGAGACATTTCTGCAATTCCTGCCGCATTATCTGATACAGGCCCAAAACCATCAAATGCCAGAATTATGGTTGTAATCGATAATAAACCCATTGTTGTTACAGTTACTCCGAATACTCCTCCTAAATATGGATCAAATCCATTAACTATCCCAAATTGTTCGCCAAGTACAAAGCTAATAATAATTCCTACAATAAATGAAATAACTGGAATTATTGGGGATTCTAATCCTAAAGAAAACCCACTTATCACATTCGTAGCTGCTCCAGTTTCTGAATTTTTTATCAAATTTTTCACTGGTCTATATCTCGATGAGGTGTAGTAATCAACAATAAAATATGTAGATAAACCCAAAACTATTCCTACAATGGAACAGATGAACAAGAATAACCAACCAGTCTGAAAGCAAATTAAGATTAATACTAAGAAAAATACAATATTAATCACTGCTGTAGCAATAAGGCTTCTAGCAAATGCCAAAATTGGAGATTTGTCCTTTTCTTTAATTTTTACAAAATATCCTCCCAAAATACCCGCAATATTACCCAGTGCTCTTGAAATTAAGGAAAAAATTATGAATAATGGATTGTTAGTTGCTATACTCAATGTAACGCCAATTATCATCGCAGCGATGTTATTTGCTGAAGAAGATTCATAGAGATCAGCCCCTCTACCCGCACAATCCCCGACATTGTCTCCTACATTATCGGCTATTGCAGCGGGATTTCTTATATCATCCTCAGGTAATCCATATTCTAATTTTCCTACTAAATCTGCTCCAATATCTGCTCCTTTTGTGTATATCCCTCCTCCTAATTGAGCAAAGAGGGCTGAGAAAGACGCTCCAAAAGCAAAACCTATTATGTTCTGTATATTAAAGTTAAATATAATGTATAAGGTACTGATGCCTAACAAAGAAATAGAAATCACTGAAACTCCAATTACCATTCCAGCATTAAATCCTATTTTCAAGGCGCTGTTTAAGTCCTTCTTACATGCTTGTGTTACTTTTACATTAGTTAAAGTGGATACGACCATGCTTACATAACTTGCAACTAAAGAGGTTAGAGCACCGACTATGAACGAGACTGCTAAAGGTATGTAAATTATAAACAAGATTATGCTAATAATTAATAAAACCACACTAATTGTCTTAAATTGTCTCTTTAAATACGCATTAGAACCCGATTTTATTAAATCGTGAATCTTTACCATTTCTTCCGTTCCATTATCCAAGCTTCTTAACCTTTTCATAATCCACGTAATATAAATCAACCCTAGAATAGACAGGATAATTACTAAAATGAAAAGGATCCCAAATACTAAGTTAAGTTCTTCAGACATATTTCATTCATTTTTCAAATTATTTGTCTTTCATTCAGAAAATTACATTTTTAAAGGCAAGGATAAAATATTATAAATTCAAATTGCTCGGAATTTAGATTCTTTCAATAAAAAACAAGGACTTAATTGATAAATTAATCACTTTATAAGATCGTTACAATTTAAAAATTTTTTCAGGCATATTTTACAGGGTTTATTCCTAAATTAGATTAAATTATCTGTAAAATTCCTTTATTTCGTTAATACTCAATAAATAGGATTTTAGATTTATATTTTTTAGTGGATGTGCTTATAACATTAACAATCATAAGAATCTTTATCGATAGAAAATTACTATGTGGTTGTATAAAAATGAAGAATGATGGCAAAAATCAAGAGATTGCCTATTTTTCGATGGAAATTGCTTTAGAAAGCGGTTTGCCTATTTATTCTGGAGGACTAGGTATTTTAGCGGGAGATGCTCTTCGATCTGCAGCTGATATGGGGCTACCTCTTGTTGCTGTGACTTTAACATACTATGCTGGTTATTTTTATCAACAGATTGGGCCAAATGGAGAGCAAATCGAAAAAGAAATGGAATGGGATTTTAGCGATGATTTCGAAAAAATTGACAAGCAAGTGACTCTTGAATTACAGGAAAAATTAATTCAAGTTGAAGCTTGGAAGTATGAAATTGTAGGAAGAAACGGACATAGAATACCGGTAATACTATTAGACACTGATCTTGAGGTCAATGAGACATGGCAAAGAAATTTAACTCATATGTTATACGATGCAAATCCATTTCAACGAATAGCCCAGGAGATGATTCTTGGTATTTGTGGGTTTCTAATGTTAGAAAAGCTTGGGTACGATAACATAAAAACATATCACCTTAACGAAGGACATGCAGCATTTTTGATTTTTGAACTCCTTAAACAATACAAAACTCTGGAGGAAGTAAAGAAACATTGTGTTTTTACTACTCACACTCCTGTAAGGGCAGGACTTGAGGAATTTGACTACAATTTAGCTTTTGATGTCTTTCGAAATCGTTTACCCGACCAAATCCATGATTTTGGCGGAAAAAACGCTCTTAATATGACCATTTTAGCTTTAAATGCAAGTGGGTATGTTAATGCGGTCTCAAAAAAACACGCTGAAATCTCAAATAAAATGTTTCCAAATTACGAAATTAATCATATAACAAATGGAGTTCATTTGGGATATTGGTTATCACCGTATATGAGAGATTTTTTTAACGAGGAATTATCAAGAGATTGGCATCATAATTTAGATCTTTTTGATAGAGCTTTAGATTTAGATAGTTACGAGTTGTGGAGAGCACACAATAAAGCAAAAAAACGTCTTATTGAATATGAAAAATCTCATTCGTGGATTTTGCTCGATAGAGAATTGCTAACAATTGGATTTGGTCGAAGAATGGCGGAGTATAAACGGCCATTGTTAATTTTTAACGATCTTGAGAGATTAGCAAAAATTATTAAGAACAAAGCGCAATTGATTTTTGCAGGGAAAGCCCACCCCGCTGACATACAATCTAAATCATATATAAAAAAGATTTACGAATTTAGCAATTTTTTGTGGGATTCGTACGGGATAGGACTTGTATTTCTCGAAAATTACGAGATTTCATTGGCAAAATTGTTAGTTAGTGGAGTAGATTTATGGTTGAATAATCCTAGAAGATATTTAGAAGCGAGTGGGACAAGTGGTATGAAAGCTGCCGTTAATGGAGTCCTTAATTTTTCCTCTTTAGACGGATGGTGGATAGAGGGTTACTCTTTATCTGATAAAAAAGCAGGATGGGCAATCGGACCCGAACCTTCTGATCCAAAAGCTTTAACTGCAGACGATTCTTTTGATGCTGAAGATTTATACTTGAAATTAGAAAACGAAATAATTCCTCTATTCTATCAAAATAAGAGCGAATGGCAGGAAAGAATGAAATACGCGATAAAATTGGGAGCTTATTTCAATACAAATCGCATGATGGAGGAGTATGCCTTAGAATCTTACAGGTTAGTAAAACAACCACAATGGAAAAGCAAGATCAATTAATTCTTCCTAGAAACTAAATGATAAACTTCTTTTCTCTAATTTTTAAATTATAATAACAGTAGGAAGAGGTTAAAATAAAAACTTCTTTGACCTGATGTTTAATTTATAATTTTTATAAGAAGGGTTTAAAAAATAAATTATCTCTTTAGGATGTAAATTTAATTACAATTATTTACGAAAAAATTGAGTAAAATTATGATTGACACTGTTTTAACATCTGAAAAAGCAAAAGAATTGAGTATAGATGAAACATATTCACAACTCTCTACCAATAATAAAGGCTTGAGTACCGATGAAGCTGAAAAAAGAATTGAAAAATATGGCTATAACGAAATACCAGAGAAAAAAGTTCGCCCAATTGTAAAATTTTTAAAAAACTTTTGGGGTCCTATTCCTTGGATGATTGAGATCGCCGCAATCCTTTCCATGATTATACAAGAGTGGGATGATTTCATCATTATCGTCGCCATGCTTTTAATAAACAGCGTTGTACGTTTCTGGGAAGAAAATAAAGCGGACAATGCAATAGAATTATTAAAGGAAAAATTAGCGCTGAGAGCTAAAGTGCTCCGAGATAATAATTGGATAGAAATAGAGGCAGCTAAGTTAGTCCCCGGAGATATTGTACATCTTAGACTAGGAGATATTGTTCCTGCAGATATAAAACTAATCGAAGGGGAATATCTCACATTGGACGAATCGGTATTGACAGGTGAATCGTTACCCGTTGATAAAAATATTTCAGACATGACATATGAAGGGGCGATTATTCGCCAAGGTGAAATGGATGGTGTTGTTGTCGGAACGGGGTTAAATACATTTTTTGGTAAAACAACAGAATTAGTTCAAAAGGCACAAACGCGAAGCCATTTTCAAAAAGCGGTCGTTAAGAT
>JAHPYY010000194.1 GCA_019058515.1 Promethearchaeota archaeon | reverse complement strand
GCCCAAGCTTTTATTCCTAAGCCAATCGATTTTAATTACTTAATGAACTGTCTCTGATTCTCCAACCTAAAGAAGATAATCGGGAGGAGAGGTAATAACCAATTACTTTTAACTTTTGTCGGAGATCTCTTAATTAATATTTCTAATCGCAATATTTTTAACGAGATTTCCCCATTCTACTTTTCAAAATTGGTTAGAATTATTATACTCGTTAAAGAAATGCGAAGGAGACTCCAGCCACCACTGACCAAAGAGAGGTCAACCATATAAGGAAGAGAAAGGGCGAAACGCAGATTTACTGCGCTAACCAAAAGACAAAAATCCAGGGTGTGGAGGCTGAAGTCATTGTTAATAGGATCATTATTGAAGTCTTATCATAAGTATTATCTGTTAATATATAAATAGTTTATATACTACGATTCGGTCAACATTTATCGTATGATTTCGACCTAACCACCTAACAAATTTACAATTCTCCCACCTTATTAATCAATTCCCTTTCGGAAGGACGTTAATCAGCGGAGGAAAATTGGTTAAAATATTGATCCACAGGTTTGATAAAAGATTTTTAATTTACCTAATATAAGATCTTTTTAATTCCAAGAGATCGGATATGTTTTTCTATTATATTTGTAGTCTACATAAAAGTCCAAAGTATTAAATATAAGTTTTATCATTAAGATTTTTGCAGAAAAATACCGTTTGGAATCAGAAGTATCAAGCAATAGATATCCTTAAAGACATTTAGACGAAATTTAATAGTTCAAATAGATAGTTCTTCGAATACGAGGAAGTACACGTACTTAAACAGAGCGTCTAATTGACTTACTCTTTTAGCTATATAAGTTAAATTAAATCGAGTCTAACGAGGTTAATATACTTACGTTCGCAAAAGCTAATCATCCCGAAAAAAAACTTTCAAACGAATTAATTTTCAAGATGTATATAGATTACGATAAGTCTAACATGGTATTTTATCACAATTTTTTCTTTGAAATTCATAAATTTGTCTTAAAAATCGCTCTTACCCCACCCATTACAGAACTTTTCTTAAAAATCAAGGAAGTAGGAGAGGAGAACCTAAGGTATCATCGCGATCTTAAGATAGAACGCTTTAACCTCGCCAGATACGTATACCTCCTTCATTACGACTAGCAATTGACGAATTTTTTTTTGACCGTTTCGAAAGAGCTAAATGTAGGTTTAACAGCAGTAAGCAAACGTATAAAAAATTAGAAGAGGAAAGAATTAGTAATATTACCAACTCAAGTTCTATCCTTTCTTCAAACTTAATTTGGTTATTTTTAGATTATTATCATTTTTTTAGGGAGTTAGTTCTATTCCGTCTTTTAACCCGTCGTTATCAGAATCGTTGTCGTCAGAATTAAGATATTTTTTGAGTTCAATATTTTTGCAGTATATTTAAGATTGTTTATCAAAGTATTGAAAAGCCGAAAACTTGCCTATAATGGGAATTGTGAAAGAAAATGTGGAGCCCCTACCATAATCGCTAGTAAACCATATTTTCCCACCATGCAAATTAACTAATTTTTTTGTTAATGGCAATCCAAGCCCGGTTCCTCCAATATCAGAATCGTGTATTCGTTTAAACTCCTGAAACACCAATTCGTGATTTTCCTTTTTAATTCCGATTCCTGTATCGATAATGTCAAATTGATAGTATCTTTCATTTTCTCTAACTCGCAATGTAATTCCACCCGTAGCTGTGAACTTAACTGCATTGCTTATAAGGTTGTATAATATCTCTTTAAATCGCAGAACATCTATGTATATTTTTGAAAAAGAAGATATCTTTTTTTCTAGTGTAAAAGATATGCCTTTATCTTTAAATAACGGTTTAGTTTGTGAGATTACTTGATCTAATAAATCTTGTAATTCTACCATCTTTAAATTCAGTTTAAATTCGCCTGCTTCTATTTTTGACACATCCAATAAATGGTTAATGAGCTCAAGAAGATGTTCGGAAGATTCTTTTATGTAGGATAAATAATTAACCTGATCCTCGTTGAGTTGTCCATAAGAGTTTTCCAAAAGAAGATCGGTAAATCCGATGATAGAATTTAATGGAGTGCGCAATTCATGAGACATGTTAGACATAAACTGCGATTTAAACTGAGAGGATTTTACTATTTCGTTCAAATAAAGTTTCTGTTGTTCTAAAGCATTATATAACGCTCGAGTACGTTCTTCGACCTGATTTTCTAGTTTTTCCTTAAATTTTTGTTCTAATAGCTGAGCTTTTTTTCTATTAGTGATATCTCGAAACATCCCATAATACCTGATAATATCACCATTTCTGTCAAATTTTGCCAAAATCGAGGATTCAATAAAAAATTTTTCGCCGCTTTTTTTTGCGACTTCCAATTCATACGTTCGGTTTATATTTGATTGATTTTGAATTTCGTTAAGAATTTCATCAAAATTTCCAGAGAAAAAGTTTGTGTAATTCATGCCCATTACTTCAGTTCCATCGTATCCAAGAATTTCCAAGAAAGCGTTATTATAGAACACCAAATTCCCTTCCTCGTTAAACTCGAAATATCCTTCTTTAATGTTTTCTAAAATTGTTTTGTATTTCTTTTCGCTTTCACTTAACGCAATTCCACCTTGCTTTAGCATGTTAATCGAACTTTTTTCCTTAGAAAGAGCCCATAATCGAATTTCAGGAATTTTAGACTTAAATTCGTTAAGTTGGGTTTTAAATTCATTCATCTGATTTAATAGTGCCCGTTCATAGCTTAAATCCTTTGAAATGTTTATATACAAGATTTCAGGCAAAGAAAGAAGAGGAAATCCATACGATTTAACTGGGATCAATTGGTTTTTTGCTGTGATAAAACTGAATTCAGTAAAAGCTCTCTTATTATAAATTTTCGAAATAAATCGTTCTATATTCCATTTACCACCTTGTTCACTTGGGATGTGAATGATTTGATTAATACCTTTATTTTT